>QHOF01000185.1 GCA_003219335.1 Verrucomicrobiota bacterium
AGATCAAGCTGCCGTCCTTGCGCCAATACTGCTTCTCGATCTGAAACTGTTTTCGTTTTCCTTCGAACAACTCGGTGATGAGATCCCAGTTGGATTCGCGATGATCCTCGTAGGTAATGTCGAGAAAAGTGAGCTTACGGAATTCCTCCTCGGTGTAACCCAGCATTTTCTGGTACGCAGAGTTGGTGGCCAAGAAGTGGCCGTTCAGGTCCGTGAGGGCGACACCGATCGCCGAATTCTCAAACACGGCCCGCCACCGCTCCTCGCTGCGCGCGACCTCCAGGTGCGCCTCACGCAAAGCTTCTTCGTTCTGCCTATGTTCGGTGACGTCGCGTGAGACAGCTAATAACCGTTCCGGTTTGCCTTCCGCGTCGCGAATGGGACTAACCACGACGTCCCACCATCTGGGCTGTTTTGTCATCGTCGTGGCAAAATATCCAATGAAGCGGCCAAGGCCGCCGCTCCCGGCCGACTGGACCGCAGCGCGCGCGGCTTCCCGATCCTCGCCTTCCCAGAACTCAATCCAGGAACTGTTCACGAATGGGCTCAAGTCGCAAATTTCCAGCGCCTGCATGCCGCCTTCGTTCATAGACAGCAGGCGGCCTTCCAGGTCGAGCACCTTGATGCAATCCTGGCTGCACGCGATGAGGCGGGTCTTAAACTCCTCGCTCTTCCGCAGCGCATCTTCCGCCTGTTTCCGCTCCGTGATGTCAATGAAGGTTATGACCGCAGCGAGGGTTCTACCATCCCGAAATATCGGATGGGACCAAAACTCTACCGGAAAGCTGGTACCGTCCTTTCTCCAATAAACCTCATCGTCTCTATGGACACCCTGACCTTTTTGAAAACCTATGTAAATGGGGCATTCCTCGATCGGATACGGCGTCCCGTCTACCCGAGTGTGGTGCTCCAGCGCATGCATGTTTTTCCCGAGCAATTCAGTCGGATCGTCGTATCCGAGCAGGCACGCAGCTGCACGATTACTGAAAAGACAGGTACCCTCGGGATCGCAACCAAAGATCGCTTCAGCGGCAGAATCGAGTATGAGCCGGACTAGTTCATCGCTATTGCTTAGCGGCTGCTCCGCCTTTTTAGGGTTTGTAATGTCGTGTACCATACACAAGGGAGGCCGGCATACCCCTCCAATTGATCCGTTGGCTATGAACCTGGCTGGGGGGAACCGAGTCCGGGCTAATGTAAAAAGAATTAAAGAAGTGATCGGACCGGTGACCAGTCGTAGACTGACTGAGACTAGTCGTAATCTCAATTAATTGTCAACGGATACCGGGATTAACGGGTTAACCGAACTAGAAGTGTTGGTGCGAACTGCGGGTTGGGTCAGATAGGGTTGCGGAATTCACACCGATTGTCGGCAGCCGGTTCTTGACCGCGGATTCTTCTACTACCGAGCGAAGTAAGCGTTATTGCGTTGTGTAAAGCATGGGCGAGCGCACTCTCAAAAACGTCTGCTGACCTCGTGCAAATCCATCATGTAATCACGCCGGGCATCTATGATTGAGTTGCGAAGTCGGGACAACTTCAGCGAATATCACGGTGTTGGTGAGGTTTGATTTTGTACCAGCTGAACAAACTCCTGTAGCTCGCTGTTGTTCAGATCGGATGCTGCCCAATATGTCATGCCGGATTTGGTCCAGTAAAACAGATTATAGCCCTGGCGCGACACCGTTTTTGTCCCAACATCTGAGTCAGACCCTGAGGGCCATATAAACAGATTAATGAAATGTTTCTGCCTCTGATAGATCAACGCAGCTACTGGTCTATTGTCCACATAGTCCAGACGGCCACCAATTAAGGGAAATCCCTGCCTGGCCAAGTCTTCCACCGGGGGTGAGAAGTTCAGTTTGCCGGCGAACCAAGGTTTCACCGTATGCTGGTCAGAAGAGGGAACATCCGCCAGATGGGTCGCCATGAGAGAACGCACATGGCTCGATATGACTTCACCGGCCAAAAGGTCATCAGCGGAAGGACCCCGCAGAAACGGAACCAGAGCCAAGACCACAATCGCGGCGGCAGCCATAGGAGCTGCGATGGTGAGCCACCACTTAGGCAGCACTCGAGGACCCGCTTCGGCCTTGGCTGCCTTACGTAGCGACAACTGAATCCTCCTCTGGAGGTCCACCGGAGCCTTAAAATAGAAAGGGCCGGTTTTTATTCCATTTCGCAGCACCTGATGGTTCTTGTAGCCCTGCGAGCAAAGCGCACACTCTTGAAGGTGGTGCTCGATCTCTAGATTTCTAACCAGATCCAATTCGCCGTCTACGTAGCCATTGATTAGATTTTGCGCATCTTTACAGTTCATGCTAGGTCCCCTCGATTGCACAGAAGCTGCTTGAGCCGCTCTCGAGCGCGTGCTAGGCGCGACATCACAGTGCCCGTCGGAATGTTGACGATGTCAGCGATTTCTTTATAAGAGAAGCCCTCCAGGTCGCGTAAGACCACCACTTCACGAAACTCGACCGGTAATTCATCCAAAGCCTCTCTGAGGATTTGTTGGTCAGCGCTCTGCAGCGCAAGAGTCGCTGGATTTGAAGCATCGCTATCAACACTGTGTATTTCTTCGTCGAACATGGTTGTTATCTCATGCGCACGATTTTGCTGAAGCCAGGTATAACAAGTGTTGCGCACAATGGTGAGCAGCCAAGCTCGACCATCCACGCCGCGGAAAGCATTAAAAAACTTAAAAGCGCGCAAGTACGCCTCCTGAACCATATCTTCTGCATCATGCTCATTGCGCGTCAGCCACCGAGCTAAATTGTATGCAGCATCCAGATGCGGCAAGATGCTCTGTTCAAAACGCGCGAGTTTGTCCTTTTCCTTCAACTTTAGCCAAGCGCGGGCGTCCGTACCATGGGAACCGTCAAACAATTTGAACTCGCGCAAGTACGCCTCTTGAACTATATCTTTGGCATCATGTTCATTGCGCGTCAGCCAGCGAGCTAAATTGTATGAGGCATCCATATGCGGCAAGATGGCTTGCTAAAAAGCGCCAGTCTGTCTTTTTCCTACAATTAAAGACTGCTCCCCCGTCCGTTTTATTCCCCTAACTAGAGATAAAAGGGACAAGTCCCTGTTTTTCAGTTGATGTACCGGCGTCTTCTGCCGCGCTCTCTATTCGGTCCCGCCGGCCAAATCAAAATCTGGCTCCTTGGGAATATAACTTCGAAAGCACGGTAGTACACAATGAGAGGACGATGAAGGCCACGGCGAGAAAGATTGCAGAAGTTGCCGTCAGGAGGCGACGATGAAAACAGGGGATTCAGTTAAAACTACAACACTTATCCGGTCACAAAAAACAGGGGTTCTTTTGCCGCCACAAGGGACCTTCGTTAGGGACATCGAGAATTTGGGACGGAGACTGATCCTGGTTAATTTCGGTCCAGCAGGGGAAGAGTACCTATTCCCGGACGAAGTATTGGCGGAGACACAGGACTCGAATTTCTGTGCCGACAAGCAAGATGAGCTTAGATCATTTCAATCGGGCTTTGAACATTGCGCTCTATGACGAGCGCGTGGTGGTGGTTGCTCCTAACGCCATGAAGTCGGATAAGGAGGAGCTATGGAAGGCAAGACCTTGTTAGCCTTAACGCGGGACGATCAAGTCAAAGAAATCATCCCTTATCTCGAGAGGAAATTCCCAAATGGATTCAAATCACTATGACCTGGTTGTTATCGGTAGCGACCCGGCCGGTCAGAAAGCCGCGATTACGGCCGCGTCAGGAAACGAGTCGCTGTCGTGGATCGTGAGGAAGTGATGGGCGACCGGAAAAGCGGTAAATAGAATGAAGATCACAACACCACTTTTGGCAGCCTTGATTCTGGGTGGGAGACTTACAATCACCGGAACTGCTTTCGCGTCTGAGCAGGTCGTCTCTAACCAGGTGACAAGCGAAAGTGTACCGTCAGACCAAGCGAACCAAGAAACTAGCGCTCTGGGGCGTCTCGCTTTAGCTCTCTCGGCCGGCAATGACGCTATGCGCCCTTTGCGCGGTTCACAAACTGAGTATCGCGAGAAGGACAGACTTAATCCTCCTATTCCGGACATGGAATGCGATGTGGATCGTATCGTTAGTTATGTCTCATGCTACAGCTCCGTGATCGGCACCAGAGAAGAAGCTGGTGATCTGTTCACACGATTTGTCGACGAACTACAATCGACGTTGCCGTCGGATAGGTGGCGGAAAATTAAAGACGAGCCCAGAATCAACTCGATCCGAAGTTATATCTACGAGGATCAACACTCTGCCGCCCACATCGATCTCGATTTGATTGCTCGTGCTGACTCTTACATGGTTACGATTTTCGGATGGACCGCGACTAATCCGCAACTCTAAGATTAATTATTATCGTCACTTCTCTAGTCCTGAAAGCTGATATTTCGACGTTCGACGATATCTCAACGGTCGCTAATATTGTTTCGTGGTACGCCTAGAACTGCAAGTCACGAATCTCAGCTAGTTTTCTCGGAAAAGATCTCAAACTGCGCAACTGGAAGAAGGGTATCAGACTGAAATAGAGAAACTATTTTTTTCGCTGACGTCCCTGTCTCACGAGATTGATAAATGGTTTTCTTCCAAAAAGTGTCCGCGTCGAATGATCTTAGAAATATTTTACTGTGGGGAATTTTTTCTACGTCGTTCTTGTCATACAGAGCAGAGGCCACGAGTTGGCCGGAAAGGAGGTGACAAAGATGAATAACATGAAGTTAGTTGTTTCGGTTTTGTTTCTCGGCGCAGCTATAGGCCTAAGCGGAACATCGGCGCGTGCGGACATGATGACATCGGCGAGTGCTCGGGGCGTGATCTCCCAAGACGTTTTGACCGATGGTAGCTACTGCCACACGAAGTTCGAAGCCATTCGCGAAGACACTTTGGCTTCGTCTCGACCGGTCCTTAAGGATTCCGATGACTTTGTCGATTTTTATGGTCCTTGCAACCATGATCCTCTGGGCAAAGACGAGGTTCAAGCTCAGAAAATCGAGGCGCAACATAGGTTCGCCAACGATTACGAGGACTAAAGTTCTTGTGATCAAGCCCCAGGGGGACAGGTAGTAACCTTTTCCCCCTGGTGGGCGGCGATCCGCGGCAACCCGCGGCGGTGAGGCGAGATTAGGTTTCGGGGAATAAAGTCTGATTGGAATAGTTAATAGTTATAGAAATAGAAAGGAGCAAGAGTGATGAAAGTTTCAGGTGTTTTAATATTGGCAGGATTGCTGGCTTTAACGCACGGTTCGATAGCTTTTGCGAAGGATGCGGCGTCGGTGAAAATTCTCTCACCCGCCAACAACGAGCGGTTGGATGCCGGGGAAGAGTACCCGCTCAACTACGAAGTAACCCCTGGACCCGGAGGGGATCACTTTCATGTTTGGGTGGATAAGGATAGAGGGCCTGGAATCCACGACTCTAAGGGTACCTACAGTTTGCCCAAGCTGACTCCGGGGCAGCATGTGATCACCATCAAGGTCGTCGACAAGGGCCATGTGCCCACCGGTCCACAGCAGTCCATTAACGTAAGTGCAAAGTGAGAGTCATCAGATGGAAAATTTCATCTATACCTTGGTGCAGTTAGTGCACAACTTCGGGGCTGTCGCAGTGGCCGGCAGCCCCGTTGTGGCTTTATGGTTCGGGCGTGAAAACAAGATTGCCCTGCACAAGCTCACCTGGCTGATGGCACTCGGCTGGGTGGCACAGGGGGCCAGCGGGATCGGCTTTGCGGTAACGAGCTATACGATGAAAGGCGCGCTTCCGGAAGTGGAAGGTGTCGCACTGACGGCGCTTGCGTTAAAGGTGGGCTGCACTCTTATAGGAGTTGTCCTGGCCGGATTCTATTTGATGACAGGTTCACGCTGGTCCGCAGTGAATCAGCTTCGAATGTGGAAGCTCATGGTGATCATGACATTAACCGCGCTCACCGCCGCCGCCGTCCTTAGATGGTATCTGTAGCAAGAGTGAAAGAAGTACGTCGCTAAACAATCGAGTGACACATGAAGATGTCATTTTTAAAGCTCGGCAGAATAGATCTTCCCGAGTGCGACAGATGCTACGGCGGGAAGAGAGCGCAATACGAGGTCTCCAGTGATATCATCGACATAAGGGTGTGTTTTGAATGTGCAGAGGAAGCTCAAAGGATTGGCCTTACCGTTAAACCACCAATCCATAGATTTGCAAGCCCCGGAAATCCTAATCTGCGATAGCTAATCGTTGTGCTCCAATCCAATTCATTTTCATTTATGAGTGTGTCTTTCCTTACCTACCGATCCGAAACCACCGACAAGCCAACCAACGACCAAGTCGCTAGCGTTTGTTTTTTTTGATACGGATGCGACGTGACTGAACGCGTACCGCTTTCTTGCGACGGCCGGCTGCTCTTCGCCACCTGCGCCGCGCGCTCGTTCGCCTACGGTTTTCTCTCCGTGATGCTTGGCCTCTACCTTGATAGTATCGGCTTAGACAAAGTCGCCATCGGCTGGATTTTCACGGCGACGCTCGCCGGCGGCGCCGTGATGACCGTCGCTCTCACTGCCTTTGCAGACCGTTTTGGTCGAAGGGCGCTGCTCATAGTCGGGGCGGTGTTGATGGCGCTGGCGGGGGCCACGTTCGCTGCAACGAACAATCCGGTCTTACTGATGATAGCCGCTATTTTCGGAACCATCAGTCCTTCAGGGAAAGAAGTTGGGCCGTTTCTCTCCCTCGAGCAGGCGATTCTCCCCCAGACGACTCATGACGAGAACCGAACCACAGTCTTTTCGGCCTACAATCTCGTTGGATCGTTATTCGGAGCTTTGGGCGCTCTGGCTGTTGGATTGCCCTCGCTATTCTCGCTGCCCACTATGGCCGGCTATCGCATGCTTCTGTGGGGTTACGTTCTTTGCGCCCTTGTAATGATGGTCCTGTTTGCTGTGCTCTCGCCGTCCATCGAAGCCAAGGCGAATACCATTTCTCAGGCTCGAAAGATCGGCGTACGGAGATCACGCGGCATCGTCGCGAAACTCGCCGGGCTCTTCGCGCTCGATGCTTTTGCCGGCGGCTTCATCGTTCAAAGCATCGTCGCCTATTGGTTCTACCTCCGCTACGAGATCGACATGAACGCCTTGGGCGGCATCTTCTTCGGCACCAATCTGCTGTCAGCGCTTTCGTTTCTCGCGGCTCCCGCCATAGCTCGTCGCTTTGGACTCTTGAACACGATGGTTTTCACCCATCTGCCTTCGAATTTATTGCTTCTCTTGGTGCCTTTTATGCCCAATCTCAAACTGGCAGTTGTAATGCTGCTCGTTCGCAACCTCCTCTCACAGCTCGATGTGCCGACGCGCCAGTCCTACACCATGGCGGTCGTCGATCCTGACGAGCGAGCAGCTTCAGCGGGAATCCTCTCCGTCGCCCGCAACGCCGGCGCCGCAATCGCGCCATTGTTTACAGGTCCGATTCTGGGGATTCCGTCTCTCGGGTTACCGTTCTTGCTCGCCGGCGGGCTCAAGATCATCTACGATGTTTGGATCTTTGCTCTCTTTCGCCATGTGCGACCGCCGGAAGAGGAAAGCCAATAGATCGGTAAATGACGCAAGAGCAATGAGATGAGTTGCACATTTGGAATAGCCCTGTAATTGACCACTAAGTGAGGAAACGTGCCCGAGCGATTCATGTGTACTTCATCAGCGCCATGAAACCGAAATCCATGTGGAGTTGCATGTGGCAGTGAAAGAGCGTGAGCCCTGGGTCATCCGCAACAAAATCGATTTCAGCATTTTGACGGCGTGGAATGTTGACCGTGTCCTTGTGAATTCCCGACGTTGGTTTTCCGGCGATTCGCGTTAGTTCAAAAGTGTGGCGGTGGAGATGAATCGGATGATCGTCGCCGCTCTTGTTTTCCATCACCATCCGGTAACGTCGACCGGGTTTCACGGC
>QHOF01000069.1 GCA_003219335.1 Verrucomicrobiota bacterium
AGTTGGGCTGGCTATCACACTCGTTTGCGTGGCCATCTATTACAAGGTTCCCGGGCTTGTTGCGAATCTTGCGCTGCTCATCAACCTCGTCCTGCTTCTCGGCGCGCTGACGATGTTTCACTTCGTGCTCACCTTGCCCGGTATCGCGGGAATCATTTTGACGATTGGTCTTTCAGTGGACGCGAACGTGCTTATCTATGAGCGATTGCGCGAAGAAATGGCTCTGGGCAAATCGCTCAAGGTCGCGCTGAACACAGCCTACGAGAAAGCGTTCAGCTCCATTTTTGACGCTAATGTGACAACGCTGATCACCGCGGCGATTCTGTTTTGGAAGGCGACCGGCCCGGTGAAAGGCTTCGCGATCGCGCTGACGCTTGGCATTTTGGCCTCGCTGTTCACGGCGCTCATCGTCGGGCGCAACGCGCTCGGCTGGCTTGTCGATACCGGACGGCTGAAGCGGATCTCGATGTTGCATCTGATTTCGTCGCAGAACATCAATTTCCTCGGCAAAGGCTTTATCGCGTGCATGTGCTCGCTGGCGTTGCTGCTGGCCGGCGCCACCGCCTTTTACCTGCGCGGCGAACGAAATTTCGGCGTCGATTTTCGCGGCGGCGACCTGATCACCTTGAGCGCGCCTCACAAGATCGACATCGGACAGGTGCGCAACGCGCTTAAGCCGATCGGATTTGCCGACGCATCAATCCAGGAATCGACGCAAGGCGGCAAGAGTTACATCACCGTTCGCACGCCGCTGAACACCAGCGACAAAGTTGAAAAACAAATTATGCAGACGCTGCCCAGCTCTGGATTTAAAGTGGAAGGATCGGAGCGGGTCGGCGCGCTCGTGGGCGGTGAGTTGGCAAAAAGTTCGTTGGTCGCGCTAGGCCTCGGCATCCTGGGCATTTTGATTTTCGTTACGTTCCGGTTCGAACTTTCCTTTGCCGTAGGCGCGATCGTCGCGTTGTTGCACGACGTGCTGATGACGGTGGGCATGTTCGCGCTGCTTGGCCGCGAGCTGACGCTCACGATGGTTGGCGCGGTGCTGACCATCGCGGGTTATTCCATTAACGACACCATCGTCGTTTACGACCGGATACGCGAAGGCCTTGCCAGCGGGCGGCGCGGCACGATCGAGGAGATCATGAACTCCAGCATCAACCAGACGCTCAGCCGCACCATTCTTACAAGCACGGTCACGCTGATCCCGATTCTGTGTTTGTTTTTATTTGGCGGCGCGGTGTTGCGCGACTTTTCGCTCGCCATCATCATCGGCGTAGTTGTCGGCACGTACTCGTCGATCTTTATCGCCTCGCCTATTGTGCTGTGGTGGACCCGCGCACGGGGCGGCAGAGAGAGTGCTCTGCGCCGCGAGATCACGGAAAAAGCCGCGACCGCCGCAAATCCTCTCGCCCAGCGTTAGGAGAAGTCGCTTTCAGGATTCCCAGGGGCGATGGTCCCCGGGCGAGGGATGATATAGCGCCTGTGACGCTAAGGATGTCCTCTTTCAACGGCTGTCGAGAAGATTTGACGAAATTGGGCCGCCCGAGTAGGCTCGCGCTCGCCGTTGAGTATATTTCCAAGTGTTTAGGAGTGATTATCGATGCCAGAAGTGATAGTTCGTAAAGGTGAACCTGTCGATCGCGCACTGAAGCGTCTGAAAAACAAGCTGGATGCCGAAGGCATTCTCGAGGAGGTTCGCCGTTTGCGCGCCTTCGAGACGCCTTCGCAAAAGCATCGCCGTAAGGCGAAAGCCAATGCGAAGCGCGGCCGAATGAAGTTCCGGTTCAATCCGTAAATAGAGAGTTACAAAGGTTACAAGAGTTACAACGTTCGATCTCCCGGAAACCTCTCTCTGTTGTAACGATGTAACCTTTTTAACGATTTAACTTTTCTCAAAAAGTCCCCTTATCGCTTGCACCAGGCCGTCAATATCGTGGCGGCGCGCCTCGACATCGACTTTGAGTCCCCGATCGCGCACGGTTTTTGACGTGATCGGGCCGATGCTGGCGATTCGCATTCCCTTGGGCCAGGGCAACCCGAGCGCGAGAAAGTTTTCCACGGTGGAAGAACTGGTGAACGTGATCAAGTCGGCGCCGTCCTGCGCCAGTTGCCGGCGCGCGCCGCTGGCGTCCCGGGTCTCCGGCACCGTCCGGTACGCGAACGCCTCGTCCAAGATCGCTCCCGCAGCCGAGAGTTCTTTGGGCAGGACATCCCGCGCCTTCTCTGCGCGAACCAGCAGAATGCGCAAATTTTCGATGCTTCCCTGCTTTTTGAATTCCCGCAGCACCGCCTCGGCGACGAATTCATCCGGCTGAAGATCGACATGCAGATGAAAGTCTTTCACTCGTTGGGCCGTAGCCGGCCCGATGGCGGCAATACGCGCGCCGCCGATTTCGCGAGCGTCATCGTATAGCTTGAAAAAAATATCGAAGAACGCTTCGACTCCATTTGCGCTGGTGAACACAATCCAGTCATAAATGTGGGCGTCCTGCACCAGCTCCGCGAATTCGCGCAAATCACTCGGCGGCTCGATGCGAATCGTGGGCAACTCGATCACCTGAGCGCCCAGCGCGCGCAGTTTGTTGCTTAGCGCGCTCGCTTGTTTTCGGGTTCGCGTAACGACAATTCTTTTTCCCAGGAGCGGCCGCTTTTCGTACCAGTTGAGACCATCACGCAAGCTGACGACTTCGCCAAACACTGCCACCGCCGGCGCTTTGAAATCGTTGGCTACAGCTTTTTGGGCGATATCTGAAAGAGTGCCTGTGAGCGTTTCTTGTTGTCCGGTGGTCGCCGAGCAGACGAGCGCCACCGGTAAATCGCCGCGGACGCCGTGCTTGAGCATTTCGCTCGTGATCGATCCGAGACGTTCCACGCCCATCAGCATGACCTGGGTGCCGCCGAGTTTTGCCAGCGCTGCATAGTCGATTGCGCTTTCTGCCTTCGCGGGGTCTTCGTGGCCGGTAAAGAATGTTACGTGCGAATTGTGCGCCCGATGTGTCATGGGAATGCCTGCGTAAGCAGGTCCGGCGATAGCCGAGGTGATTCCAGGCACAATCTCGAACGGGATACCTGCATCGGCGATCGCCTGCGCTTCTTCCGCCCCTCGGCCGAAAACGAACGGGTCGCCACCCTTTAACCGCACGACCTGTTTTCCTTCGCGCGCTTTCTCGATCAGCAGCGCGTTGATTTGCTGCTGACTTAACTGCGACCCGCCAGGTTCCTTCCCGGCATAAATGATCTCCGCATCGTCTCGCGTCCAACTGAGGGTCTCCGGATTTGCCAGATGATCGTAAACGATCACGTTCGCATTTTCGATGCACTCCTTTGCTCGCAATGTGACCAGACCGGGATCGCCTGGGCCAGCGCCAACCAGATACACTTCTCCACTGCTGCTCTTATTCTTGCTCATGCTCCTGCTCGATCATTCGCAATAATTCTACGGCCAACTTCGCCCCGTCTTCAGGCGCGCTTTGCACACTGGCTTCCCGCGGCGTCGCCGTGCCGCCCGCGAAAATCTGCGCGCGCATTTTCATCTTGCCGTCCTCAATCTTTGCAAGGACGCCCACCGGACAATTGCAATCGCCTTGCAAGCTGCGCAGAAACTGTCGCTCCGCCTGCAAACAAAGCAACGTTTCGGGATCGTTCACGAGATCGACCAGTGCCTTCGTGTTTTGGTCGCCCACACGAATTTGCAGTGCAACGATTCCCTGACCGCCTGCCGGCAAAAAAGTTTCGCGCGGAAGAATCTCCAGGAAAAATTGCCTCCCTTTCAAGCTAAATTCGGTACGACTTGGCGACAGTCCGAGGCGTTCCAGGCCCGCGTGGGCCAACACGATGGCGTCCCACTCGTTTTCGGCCAGTTTTCGCAGCCGGGTGGGCACGTTGCCGCGAAGGTTGATCAGCTTGAGGTCCGCGCGTTTCCAGAGCAATTGATGTCTTCTTCGCACGCTGCCGGTGGCCACTGTTGCGCCCTGTGGGAGGCAGGCGAGGCCACCCCGGTGTTTGGACACCAGCACATCGTCCATCGGCGCCCGGGGAAGAACTGCGGCAATTTCTGCACCTGGACTCGTTTCGCTCGGCACGTCCTTCGCGCTGTGGACCGCGATATCGACCTCTTCGGCTAGAAGCGCTCGCTCGATTTCGGCCGTGAATAATCCTTTTCGCCCGGCGCGAGGATCGATGACTTTAGCTTTGTCGCCTTTTGTCGCGATAATTCTGGTCTCGATAGTGATGTGCGGATGCGCGTCTCGAATGGCTTTCTCGACTAATCGAGCTTGCGCGCGCGCAAGCTCGCTCCCGCGCGTTCCCAGGACAATTTTTCCAACCATCGTGGGAATGTAGCTTGTGATAGTTTGCAGGGGAAGCTGACAGCTTCCCCTACAGTTCCGAAGTCCGCAGCGAAGTCTCGCCAGGCGAAGGATGGTCCACAATTTGTGAGGGGCGATTCAATCCTCGCGAAATTGAATCCAGAAAATCGGCGACATGTTCGGTAATGATCGCCTCCGCTGCGGCGACCTGATGGCGTCTGAGCGCAAGCGATTGCTCCGCCACGGATCGCAGCGAATCGATGTCGTAAAGATAAACCCCTTCCATTTCATTTACGCTGGGATCGACGTCTCGGGGCACGGCGATGTCAATAATGAAAAGCGGACGATCCAATCGTTCGCGCAGCATCGGCGCCAGTTTCTCCCGTGTCAGCAACGGCGTTTCCGACGCTGTCGATGTAATCAGAATATCGATCTCAGAGCATTGCGCCGCCCATTGGTCAAAGGGAATCGCGCGCCCGCCGACTGCCTGTGCCAGCTGGCATGCGCGATCGGCAGAGCGGTTGCTCACGCGAAGATCACTGACGCCGCGGGAAATGAGCGCGCGCGCTGTGCGCTCGCTGGTTTCGCCCGCGCCGAGCACGAGCACCTTGCATTCGCTTAATTTGCCAAAAATTCTTTGCGCTAAATCGACAGCAACCGAGCCGACCGACACCGCGCCGCGCGCAATGTCCGTGTGTGTGCGCACCTGTTTTGCCACGCGAAAGGCGCGCTGAAACAAACGATGCAGATAGGGGCCCGCTGCTCCGGATTGCCTGGCCATCTCGTAGGCTTTTTTTGTCTGCCCGAATATCTCGCTCTCGCCAACAACCATGGAGTCGAGTCCGGAGGCGACCCGGAAAAGATGTTGCACGCATTTGTCGGCCTCGTAACGATAAAACGAGGGCGCGTAATTGTGAGAATCGCCATCGATCTTCCGCATGAGGCAACGCGCAATTTCATCCGTGGAAATCCGTCTATCGGAAACCGCGTAAACTTCGACGCGGTTACACGTCGTCAGGAACAACGCTTCGGCGCAACTGGTTTGGCGCAGGATCGATTCGGTGGTGGCGCCACCGGCGAACTGCTCCCGCGTCGCCACGTCCGCAGTGTGATGACTTAGTCCGATACAGAAAAGATTCATGGCGGCGGACGCATTTCTGCGGTGAATGTGATACCCCAGAGAAGGGCCAATGCCACGCTAAACCCAACGATGCACAACGCGGCCACCCATTTCGGCGCGAGCCAGGGAAGATGGCGGCCCTGCAAAATCGTTGCGTAAAGCAGCCAGACCCCGATGGCGGCTACCACTTGCACGCGCGGCAACGGGTGACCGGTAAAAAAACCGCTCACAATACCCAGCGTGTAAAGCCCCAGGCCCCACCACAAAAGCCGGGTAATAGTCGCGAAAAGATCTGTCAGCGGCGGCAGATGATAAAAAATAGAATGCAACTGATGCGTCTTAAGCTGGCGTTCCTGGACCAGATACATGACGCCAGCGATGCAAGCCAGAGCGAACGCTCCATACGCCACGGTCGAAATCGAAGCATGAAATTCCACCCACGGATTGGCCGGAACATTCACGGAGTGGCGCACGTCGATCGGCGCAATGAGCGCAAAACTCTGCAGCAAAACCACCAACGGCGCGGTAAAGGCGCCCATCAAGGAGAGGCGATACAGCGGACCCACCAGCATGTACATCAGCGATACCGACCATGCCAGAAAAACGAAGACCTCAAACAGGTTCGTCAGCGGACAACGACCCAGCGCGTGACCGCGAAGCGATAAGAACGCCGTCTGAAAAATGAATCCCAAGCCGACGGCAAAAAAATTGAAGCGCATCGGTCGAAACACTCCGACACGCAACTCAACAGCCGTATGCACGACTGCGGCGAGAAAACAGATTGTCGAAACGATGAGGAGATAGCGATCCACCGGGACAGCTTACTTTAGGTTGCCGCCCCGACTTGGCAATGCTATGCGGAAGCAGGATTGACCTTTCATCGTAGCCCGCTAGCGTTCGCGCCGATGGGTTCGCATGCTCTTGAAAAATTGCGCGCTGCCGTGCGTGACGTGCCCGATTTTCCCAAGAAAGGGATCCTGTTCAAAGACATCACGCCCGTCTTAAACGATCCCATTTTGTTCCGTGCGTCGATTGATTTATTTCTTGAACGCTGCCGTGGAAAGAGGATCGACAAGATTGTCGGGATTGATGCGCGCGGGTTTCTGTTTGGATCGACCGTCGCATATGAACTCGGTGTCGGCTTCGTCCCAATCAGAAAACGTGGCAAATTGCCGTACAAGACCGAAATCGCGAAGTATTCACTCGAGTACGGCGAAGCGGAAATGGAGATGCACGTTGATGCTGTGATGGCGGGCGAGTGCGTGGTTTTAGTGGATGATTTACTCGCCACCGGTGGGACTTCTGCTGCCGCGGCTGTCCTCATCCGTAAGGCGGGCGGTCATCTGCTTGAAGCACAGTTTCTGATTGAGTTGGAATTCCTTCACGGCCGCAAGCAGCTCGAGCCGACGCCGGTCACGTCGTTTCTAAAGTACTGAGTTCATTCCAAGGCAGGTTTGGAGTGGCCCTGCGGCGTCCGGCTGAGAATCCTGCTTTCTGTGGCGACGGAGATTTTGGATTTTGAATTTCCAACTTTAGATTACGCGTAACCGAACCTGGCATATGAAAGCGTCACGGGATGTGGACAAAATTCTAGCGCATGCCCAAAGCCGGCTTGCCGCGACGGCAACGAAGCGCCCAACGGAGGTCCTCCCGCTTTATAAAAAATTTCTCAACGTCGAAGAGCATCGGTTGCGCCTGAGGCACCAGGCCGGCGGAGGTGGCCGCGAAATTTGCGCGCGGCGGGCCGAACTGGTTGATGTTTTACTGCAATACGTTTTCGGTGCTGCTAGCGCTGCTGCCCGCGAAAATGGCCAGCCTGAGGTTCCACTGGCGCTGATCGCTCTTGGCGGTTATGGCCGGGGCGAGCTCAATCCGTTCAGTGACGTTGACGTGATGCTCTTGCATCGCCAGAGGGCGGAGATTTCGCCACACCTCGAGGAGATGGTGAACCAACTTCTGTATATCCTGTGGGACAGCGGTTTCAAAGTTGGACACTCCACGCGTTCGATTAAAGAAGCGATCGCCCAGGCCAACAGCGATATGCGCACAAAGACCGCCATGCTGGAGTCGCGGTTTCTCGCCGGCGACAGGGAGCTGGCGGGGGAATTTCGCGAGCAGTTCCGCTCAAAGTGTGTCGAGGGACACGAACGCGAATATGTCGAGTTGCGCATGCAAGATCAGGTCGCTCGCCACAAAAAATTCGGCGACAGCGTGTATCTGCAGGAACCCAATCTGAAAAGCGGATGCGGCGGACTGCGTGACTATCAAAATCTGCTTTGGATCACCTACTTCAGAGAGGGCTCGCTGAGCACCAACCAACTCGTGGGCAAAGACTGGCTGAGCGAAAGCGACCAGCGCCGGATCGAGAGAGCGTACGATTTTCTTCTGCGCTTGCGCACGGATCTGCATTATGCTACCGGGCGCGCTACTGACATTCTGCACCTTAATCTGCAGGAACAAATCGCAAATCGGCTCCATTATTCTCCTCGAAACGGCCAGCTCCGCAGTGAGACGCTCATGCGGGACTACTACGAGCACACGCGAAATATCTTAAGGGTAACGGAACGCATTACGGAGCAATTTGTAAGCGGATATTCCACCAGCAAGACCCATTCGCTTTTCAGTTTTCTTCCATTGATACGAGCCGACAAGACTCCCATCGGCGAGGCCTTCTTTGTTCGGAACAAGCAGCTGTACCCGGCGCGGCGCGACATTTTTCGCAAGGACTCTGAACAAATGATGCGGGCATTTCAGCTTGCGCAAGAACGCGAGCTGGATCTGAGCCCGGAACTGGCAGACTTATTGACTCGAAGCCTCCGCCACGTCACCCGCACATATCAATACGCGCGCGGCCCGCGCACGATCTTCAAAGAGATTCTGTCGCAGAAGGGAACAGTGGGGCGCATTCTGCGAATGATGCACCGGGTGGATTTTCTCGGCCGTTACATTCCCGAATTTGGCCAGCTTACCTGCCTAGTGCAGCATGAGTTTTTGCACCGATACACAGCCGACGAGCATACATTGGTATGCATCGATAAACTCGACGCGCTGACGGAGACGAATGATCCGAAGTTGGTTGCTTATCGCAGGATTTTTGAACACCTCGAAGACCCCCTGGTTCTCTACCTCGCGCTTCTTTTACACGATAGCGGCAAAGCCGTCGGCGCGCGGCCACACTCGGAAGCGAGCGCGCTTTTCGCTCAGCGCGTCGCAGCCCGTTTGCAATTGATACCCCAGCAACGGAAATCGCTCATCCTGCTGGTGGATCATCATCTTACCCTCTCTAGGATCGCGCAGCAGAGGAATCTGGATGACCCGGCCACTGTCATGGAATTCGCTCACATTGTGAAAGACCAGAGGAACCTAAACGCGCTCATGCTGCTGACTCTGGCTGACGGCCAGGGGACAAGCGCGGAAGCGTGGTCGGATTGGAAAGAGTCGCTCGTGTGGGGACTCTTTCACGAGACCTCGCGTTATCTGGCAGACCGGAAGTCGTATTACGAACAAACCAGAATCGAGCGCGAAAGCTTGCAGGCTTCCGTTTCCAAAAATCTTTCGCCGGACTACGCGGAGGAAATTGAAGCGCACTTTGACTTTATGCCGGATCATTATTTCCGCGCGACCGATGTGCCGAAGATTATCGAACATCTGAAGTTGTTCCGCTCCTTTCTCGCGAACGTTTCCAGTCCGGCACAGGACGGATTCGCTGCAGCGAGTCCGGGAGAGTTCCCGCTTGCGCCGGCGATCAAATGGAAAGTAGTGCCGGAGCAGGGGCACACTGCAATGACCTTCTGCACATGGGAGCGCGAACGGCTGCTGGCAAAAGTCGCCGGATCATTTTCAGTTGTGCCGCTGAATATCTTGAGCGCGGATGTTTTTCCACGAGGAGATAACGTGGTGCTCGGCGTTTTCCGTGTTTGCGACACGAAAGCTCGCCCCGTTACGAACCCGCGTGACTTCCAGCTGGTAGAACAAACTTTGCGCCGGGCGTTGGAGGACGAGACCTTTGATTTTGTGCCGCTGATCGAGAAGGCGAAACGGCTGAGCAGCCGGGTGGCGGTGGGGATTGAGTTTCCAACGCGCATCACCATCGACAACAAAACGCATCCCACCTACACGTTGATCGAGATTCAGGCGCCGGACCGGATCGGTTTGCTTTACGATGTGCTGAGCTGCCTCGATCGGGAAAATATTTTGATCCCGCTGTCTCGCATTAACACACAGGCAGGCGCGGCGATCGATACGCTCTATGTGGTGGATGGCTCCAACCACTCCAAGATCACCGATTCGCACCGGGTCCGGATCATTCAGCAGCATCTGAAGGACGCAATTCTGGGCGGAGCTGCGAAACCGCAGTAAGAAAAATTTTCTCCCTTTTGCTGCTCACCAGATGAATGCTCTGATTCTCGCCGCCGGATACGCAACGCGCCTTTACCCCCTGACGTTGAACAAAGCGAAACCACTGCTCGTAGTCGGAGGCAAACCGATTATCGAATGGCTAGTGGACAATTTCGCGGGCATTCCCGATCTGGAAACGATTTATGTGGTGACGAACGACAAATTCGCCGCCGACTTCAAGGCGTGGAGCGAGCGCTATCAGGCCCGGCATCCAGAGTTCAAATTCAAGATCATCAACGACGGCTCGACGAGCGATGACGGCAAGCTCGGCGCGATTGGGGATATCAATTTCGTCGTCACGCAGGAGAACCTGTCGCAAGGCAGCTTATTAATCGCCGCCGGCGACAACCTGTTTACTGAACCGTTGAAGGACTTTGTGGCGAGCGCGATGGAGACCGAAGCGACGATCGCAGTCTATGATGTTGGCGATACTGAAACGATCAAGAAGTACGGCAACGTCACCATTGATGCCGATGGAATCATCACTCGGTTTGAGGAAAAACCTGAGAAACCTCAGGGAACGCTGGCGGCGATCGCTCTTTATTATTACTCGCCTGCGGTTCTCTCCCTTTTGAGGACGTATCTGGCTGCGGGCAACAATTCGGATCAGCCCGGCCGTTTTGTGCAATGGCTCTACACGCGCAAACCAGTGAAGACCTCCCAGGTCAAAGGGAGATGGATTGATATCGGAAGCAAAGAAATGCTGGAGAACGCAGACAAGATTCTCGGAAGTTTTAAGTCTTAAGTTTTAAGTGTTAAGAGCGCGGACAGAGACCGTTTGAAACTTAAAACTTCATTTTAGTCGGCCTTCATCAAACTCGATCAAGTCGAAATAGGTCCGAATATCGTTGCGCCCTTCGCCGCCTGACTCCTTAAGAAAATGCAGAAAACGCGCTTTTTTTGCCGCAGTATCAGGATGCCGCGAAATCATTGCCTGGTTCCATTGTTCGATTGCTTCCGGCGAATGTTGCACTCCGTTCTTCTGCACCCAATCTAGAATCGCCTGGTCATCGTCCAGTTTGTTGGCAATTTCTTCAAATGCGTCGCCGTCAATCTTCAGAAATGCCAGCAAATGTTTGTCGAAGCCGACGGTTTTATAATTGTAACCCTTCAGCAATCCTTGCCGGTGCAGTCTGGCCTTGTCGATCAAGCGTGGCAGATGCACGTAACCGCCTAGCTTTTCGTAAGGACTGCGTGGATGCAGTCTTCGCATCGAGGAGATTGTAATTAGGTCGCCGGCAGAGGCCGCGACGCAGTTTCTGGAAATTGAGGCTGCGGCGTTGCCACAGTGGCTGGCTCCTGTTGCTGCAACAATTCTCCTTGTGTAAGGCCGGTCTGGCCGATGACGAGTTGACCGGAAAACATTCCGCCTTTTTCAACCGTGATTGCCCTCGCCGTCACATCGCCTTCAAGTGAGGCCTTTCTGTCCACCGTGACCATCTGGGCGACTATTTCGCCCGACATTTTACCTCTGATTTCGACGGTCTCTGCGCGGACCGTCCGGAAACAGTGAATATCGGCTTTACGATCAACGATGACGTGGCGGGCGCGGATACGGCCGGGAACTTTGCCTGAGAAATTGATGGTGGCGGTGTCGTCGCAATGCAGATTGCCGCGCAGCCTGCCTTCGATTAGGGCGGATTGGCAAACAATGCTGCTGCTGGCCAGATCGCCCCTGGCGGTCAGATGCACGTCGCCGCGGGTGCGAATGCTTCGGCTGAACCCGCTGGTGATTTTGTAGTCGCGCAGGTCAATATGCGTGCTGCACCCCGGGCAGATTGTCGAACTCGCCGCGCCAGAGACCTGTTGTTTGCGTTTACACTCGAAACATTCGACGACAAGACTCCGTTGTCGCTTCCAAAAATCCTCGAATCTGCCAAGAATGGAGGAGCTCTCCGGCGGGGGCGCTTCTTCTCTTGTCCGCAGTTTCAGGCCAGGTTTCGGCGCGAACGGAGAAAATGAGCGGCCGCACTGGCGGCAGATCGAGCTCTTGGCCGCCGCATATTCCATCTGTTTAAAGCCGCAATGCGGGCATTCCGCACTGACTTTTACAAGCGACGGATTAGCCACTGGACCCTAAGCCGAGATCCTTTCGTTATGCGCGCGCTCCAAAGGCTCCTTTGATGGGCTCGCTCGGTCGCACAACCTCCGGGCGAGCCGCCGCCTTCGCGGAAAACGTTCCGGTGGTGACTTCCGACTTGCCGATGAAAGTGGCCCCCTCTTCTATGGTGAGACGCGCTGCTTTTAGATCTCCCTGCAACACGCATTTGGATTTTAGCTCGCAACGCTCGGCCACGGTAATGTTGCCGTGCACTTTGCCATAGACGGTGATCGATTTGGTTTTTATCTCGCCCTGAATTTCAGCGTTTTCACCGACGGTCAAAATGCCATCGGAGTTAATGTCCCCTTCGACTTTTCCATCGATGAGCAGTTCTTTTTGGAACTTGATCGAGCCCTTGATTTCGACATCGCTCGAAAGGATGTCTTTGCCTCCGTGATCTGCCATAGGATTTGAATTTGGATTATCGATTATTGTTGGTGTTTTTGATTCCTCCCGACTTGCAGAATGATTGTTGTCATCTGTATCCGGATACCGCGGCTCTTCTCGGACCGGCGGCATCGGCTTTTGCGGGATGAATCTCTTGAGCATTGAGTAGATTGTGGCACTCGCCGATGCCTGTCAACGAATTCTCGTTTCTAAGTGAAAACTTTTTGCCGTTTTATCGTTCAACGACCCGGTAGAGCTTACACACCGCGTTCTGCGCGGAAAAAATCAGGAACGCCGGCGCCTGGCTGGGCGTTCGATCCAATACGCGACAGAGCGGATGCGGAGGCACGGGCTCGTTCAGGACCGCCGCGGAATTTTGCGCCACACGTTCGGCATCGTACGCAAAAACCCACGTTACCCGATGGTTCTGGAGAATCTTTCTCGCTTTCTGCAAATCTTCGGAAAGGAAAAATCGCGCGGTGTCCTCGATGCCTTTGAAGCTTTCGTGCGAACTTCCCGCGATTCCAGGCTGCCCCGACCAATACGCGATAGCGGGCGAAAGCCACCACGGCGCAAGAAACGGATGCGCCTCTGGCGATTGCAAATTACGCGCAAGGTCGCGCAACTGCACCGCTTCATTTCGCCGCTCGACGCGACCGGCTAGTTCCGCATCGTTTGGCCAAAGCGTTTCATCCCAATCGCGCAGGATTGGAAGAATGGACAGCACAAATGCGATCCAAACCGCCGCGCGCCATTTGATCGGCTCCAGCAGAGCCGGAAGCGCAACAGCAAAGATCAACACAAAAAAATATGCCCAGCGCGCCTGCCAAATCGTCATGGCATAAGTCGCGAAAAGCAAAACGACGATGAAAAGCAGCGGCGCCTCGCTCTTACTCTTGCTCGTGCTGTCACTCTTTCTCTTTCTTTCCCAGAGTCCAATCCAAATCAAAAACGGCGTGATCAACAGCAGATAGCCGCACCAGCGCAACCAGACTGGATTTGCCAGCGAGACGTGCGCGAGTTCGCTAATCGTGCGCGCCCAATTTTTAAAGACCGCGCTTGATTGAAAGATCGCGAACGACGGAATGCGTCGCTCAATCAGGAGTGCAGCCACAACGATCGCTGCGAACAAAAGCCATCCCGGCCGCCGATCTCGTGCAAAAAGCGCCTGCCGATCCACGAGAAACATCGTGGCGGTCACGATCAGAAACAGAACGACTGGCTCGTAAGCCGATACCCAGATCGCCAACGCCCACGCCGCACCGCCAA
This sequence comes from Verrucomicrobiota bacterium, assembly GCA_003219335.1. Taxonomy (GTDB): domain Bacteria; phylum Verrucomicrobiota; class Verrucomicrobiia; order Chthoniobacterales; family UBA10450; genus Udaeobacter. Next base: position 13,583 of record QHOF01000069.1, read on the forward strand.
CGCCCGACCACGCGCGGGCTTGCAATGCCATATGTGCTTCACGTATAGCATCGGCCGGCGTGCCCGCGGCTTGCGGATTTTGCAAACGCCATTCGGCGCAAATTGCGATGGTGACGAGCAAGATCAGCAAGGACTGATGATCAGGCCTGCCAAGCTCCGTTCCCTGAACGAGAATGGGACTGATCGCATACAGGAGCAGCGTCACCCAGCGGTAGCGGAACTTCATTCGGCGCGACCACCCCCACAGAAACCAGCCGCCAAGCAGCGCAAGCACCGGCGAGATGAACGCTCCCGCCAAATCGAGCGCGTGCGCCGCGACAGGCTTTAACAAAAGCAACAGTCCCAGGATCAGATAATCGAGCGGCGCAGTGGTGTGTGGAGTGGTTCCCTGCGGAAAATTTTCAAACGCATGATGCCGCACGATCACTCCCGGCTTTGCATCGCACATCTGCACGCGCGTCATCCGCGCGTAACAATCCGCATCAACAAAGTAAATGTTCCCGCCGACAAAAACGTCCTGATAGTCCGCGCAGCGCATTGCCAGGATCAACGCGCTAAGCAGCGCGATCTCAATAACGCTCAGGATTACGCGAATCATCGCTCCATCCCAAATCCGCAATTCACATTCCGCAACCCGAAATTGTAATGAAAGCCTTAAAGATTGGACGTTGGACGTTAGATGTTTCCGCTCGCAACATGGGCCTGTAGCTCAGCGGTTAGAGCAGGGGACTCATAATTCAAGAAAGAGTTTTTGCGCTCGTTTTCGCGGCGTTGCGCAGCATTGCTGAAGCTAGGTATTTCGATCGTTAGGCATTCGCGTAAGCTTGCACAGAATTGCGCGGTTTGCGCCAACAAATTCGCCGACCGTAGCAACGACCGTGAAAGATTTTTGTCGAGTTACCGCCACGGCCTTCGCGTGCGCGTGGAACTGTCCGAAGGTTCGGCGGGCTAACCCGAAAACGTAACTGTCGCGTTACTTTTGAGTTGTTGCGGTCGGAGCGAATCCCTGCCATGCCACTAATTATGAAAATCGTCAACCATCGGCAGCGTGAGTACATTTTTAAGGATCATTCCATGAGTGGTAATACTTTCTCAAAACGCCTTGCGCTGCTGGTGTGCGCAGCAGTTGTTGCTTTGCCCACTGTGGTAATGGCACAGGCCGGGAGCCTGGACCCGACTTTTGGCACCAACGGCATTGTCACTACGGCAAACACAGTCGCCAATGCCGCAGTCCTTCAGAGTGACGGGAAAATCGTAGTAGCCGGGTCGATTGCAAATAGTCAGAACTTCCAGCAAGGTGGTCTCCTGCGTTACACTTCTAACGGCGTTCTCGATTCAAGTTTCGGCACCGGCGGTAAAGTGTTGATCGCTGTCGGTACCAGCGAGGCCGACGCCGCGTTTGCCACGGCCATTCAAACCGATGGAAAAATTGTGGCGGCCGCTCCCGATAGTGTTCGGCTCACGGTTTTCCGCTTCAATTCGAATGGCACGGCAGACAACAGCTTCGGCACCAATGGCAGTGAAACTATCACAGCAGCCGGATTCCTCTTTTCGCCAGTCAGTGGTGGTATTGCCCTGCAATCTGACGGCAAAATTGTTGTTGTGACCGGAGATATTGTCGCGCGTTTACTCGCTAATGGCCAGCTTGACTCGACTTTCGGTTCGGGTGGAGTAGCCCCTACTGTGGGGGGCAACTCGGTCGCGATTCTGTCCAATGGCCAAATCCTGATCGGCTCCGGCAATGTTACCTCCCTCTACACGGCGAACGGCAGCCTGGTTACCAGATTTGGTGTCAACGGACAGACCGCGGGCTTCCCCTTTGACGGCATAGGCGGATTTGTCGTTACTACTGACCCGACAACCAATCTTATCAAGATCGTCACCGCGGGCAGTCTTATTACTTCTCCAAACCTGACATTTGCGCAAAACACTTCGGGCTTCCTACTGGTGCGCTACACCAGTAACGGCACGATCGACAACAGCTTTGGCACTCATGGCGGCGTTGCAACACCGTTCCCAGGCAATCTTTTTTCTCAGGCATTTGCTGTTGCCGCCCAGACAAACGGCGACATTGTCGCGGTTGGACAAACGGCGCTCACCGACGTGAATGCTATTCCCGGTCCATCCAACTTTGGCCTGGCACGCTATCTTCCCAACGGGCAGATAGACACGACGTTCGGTAACGGCGGCTTTGTAAGCACAGCATTCGGCAGTAGCGAAGCTTTTGCTAACACGGTGCTCATTCAAACCGACGGCAAGATCGTTGCCGCCGGCAACAGCAACAGCGGAACCACCGTCGCACGCTACCTGGGTAATTAATAGTTTAGCTTCCAAGCAGATTTGAACGAGCGTGTTGTACTTGCAGGGGTTGATACTACGCCGTTGATTGCACTCGGCTGATTGCAAATGATTGCGAGTTTTCGAGTCTTTGGTTCGCTTGCCGATTCGTATTGCACCAGCCCCTCGGCTATTTTTCTAGCGTATCGAAAATGTTCTAATCATCTGAAAGCATGAACACGCGCTTTGGGGGCCGTTGGCTTCATGGGTTGGTTGGTTAGATCGGCTAAAAGACAGGTCGGAACGCGTACCGGGTAACAGCATCGTTACCATCCTGTGATGGAGACTTGTCGCTTCTCGTGTTACGCCTCAGGCAGGAGGCGAAAAAGATATATGTATATGACAATGATCATCCCTCGCCGTGTGAAGAGGAAAATAGGCAGAATCGGGCGCATGAAGTATTGGAATGCCGACAATCTGAAGAAGGCCGGATGGAGTTGGGACTGCGTCGCAACTGTTGATTACGAAGGGCAACCAATCTGGACTGTGGACGCGCATCGCGACGACGGGAAGCGTCACATTGTGCGGGCGTATGAGCTGTCGACCGCGTTTAGGGAATTAGAGCGCGCTGTTCATCAAAGCTAAAAGCAGGCACGTAAAACCTGAGTGCGTTACGTGGAATTGCGCGGTTTTGCAGCAAAAATTTTTTACTCCATAGAAAACGATCGTGAAAAATAGCTCTCTTTTTGCGCGGTCTTTTCTTCCCTCGCAAACGCGTCTCAGTCTTGCCTCATTGGCCTGTCCTGCGTCGTTGAGCGCGGCTGGGGCTGGCGTAGGAGCGTCAGGCGGTAATGCTTTAGAGAGGGACTGTGTCAACTCATTGAAGCGCTGGGCCAATTAGTTTTCGAGGCGCCGGGCGTCGAGCCTGTAGGAGAAAAATCAGCCAATTAATTACGCGGGGTAGGGCCGCGCAAAGCATCCTTCGCCTGGTACTCGGCAACGATGCGTTGCAACTCGCGCCGGATGAAACTTGAACGACTGCGATCTTGCCTGGCCGCGAGCTCATCAATCGCCCCCAAAAGATCCCTGGGAACGTTACTGATTGTCAGGATTTGAACGGTCGGCGTCTTCGCCAGTGGGGTAACGGTTCGGGCAGACTGACCACTTCTTGCTCCGAAATTAGTCCGCCGTCCCCGGCGATTAGCGCTGCGAGCGTTAGTATGTATTTTGCCCATCTCTTACCTCATTCTTCGGGAACGGCGTGCCGAAGTTCCGAAAAAAGGTTGGATTCCTCCCTTACACAGGGGCGAATCTCCTGCTATGGAGTTCTCCTCGACGCCGGAAGATGCGCCAGCGTGTATATGACGTAATCGGGCGCCAACCTCCGTCCGGTTGCCAAGAAACACGCAAATAAGGCGAACCGAAATGGAGGCCTTCCGGTTATCGCGTCTGCCGTCAGTCTTCAGGCGATTGCGGTGTTGCGCTTGGCCTGTTTCTCTATCCGGCAGCGCGTTTATGTTAAGTTTTTTCCGCTGGAAGGGCTCGCCGCGCTTTCCGCTGAAGATTTCATCGGCCGTGCTTGGCGATGCTTCCAAACGCGCATCGCGGCGACGGAAAGCGATTTATCGTCCGTGCCGACGAAAAGTTGACCACGTTTCTTGAACTCGAACGAATCACGTACCATGACAGTCATCGAAATCCGACCGCACTGTTGAGTTTTCGAGGCGCCCGTGGTCGGGGCCTGTGTTCCCAGAGAAAAAATCAGGCAGTTAATTACGCGACGTAGGGCCGAGCAAAGCAATCCTTGCCCGGTACTCGGCAACGATGCGTTGCAACTCGCGCCGGACGAAACTTGAACGACTGCGATCTTGCCCGGCGGCGAGCTCATCGATCGCCTCCAAAATATCGCTGGGAACGTTGCTGATCGTCAGGACTTGAACGGTCGGGGCTTCGAGCGTGTCCTCGGCGCCGTTTTTACTCATTTTCCAATCACCGTTTTTCAAAAACATGATTAATTCCTTTCACTATCTTTGACCGTGTTGGTTGCCAGCAAAATGAACACTACAGCACAACTGCCCATGGACGCCGACACGAGAACGCGTTCG
>QHOF01000191.1:0-6752 GCA_003219335.1 Verrucomicrobiota bacterium
CCGACTTCGTACCAAGTGCAGACATTCGTTTCTGTCGGCCCGTAAAGGTTCGCCATCCGCGGCCGCGGCAGCATTCGCCGCAGAGTACGCAGGTGCTTGATCGGAAAAACTTCGCCAGCGAAGAGCACCAGCCGCAGCCGGCTGAGGTCGCGTTCATGCAACTTGCCATGTGTACTCAGCATTGTAAGCACCATTGGCACAGAGTACCAAACGGTGATTCTTTGATTCTGGATGAACGAGGAGAGCTGGACGGGGAAAGCTGACAATCCCTCAGGCACTAGCGAGATTGCAGCCCCCGCTTTGATTGCGGCGAAGATATCAAAAACCGACAGGTCGAAATTAAACGGGGCATGGCTGGAGAGCCGGTCGATGTTGGAGATGGCGAAAGTGTCGCATGCCCAGTTGATAAATGTGAGCGCGTTCAGATGGGAGAGCATCACGCCCTTAGGACTGCCTGTGGACCCCGATGTAAAAAGAATGTAGGCCAGATCCTGGTCGATAACGTTGACCGCGGGCGGCGCAACCGGCTGGCTCGGCAGCGAATCAGCGAAGGTAACCGCCGGCGCAGGAAGCGCCGTATCGGGTGATTTATCGATGAAGAATATGGCTGCCATCGAACATTCATCAAGAACGGCGCCGCTGAGTTTTTCATAAAGTAAAGAACTCGTGATCAGCGCGCGGAAGCCGCACTGCCTCGCGATTTCCGCGAGGCGCAGGCCGGGAGCATTTGGATCGACTGGAACGTAACACGCACCGGTTTTCATAACTCCAAATATGCTGGCGATTGCGTCGGGCGACTTGTGAAGATAAATCCCGATGCGATCGCCCGGAACGACCCCGCTTTTTATAAGCGCATGTGCGAGCTGATTGCTTAGTTTCTCCAACTCCCCATAACTCAGCGCCTGATCGAGAAGTCGCACTGCTTCCGCATCCGGGCGCCGCTCTGCGCTCTCAGTCAGTAATTGATGTAAGACGTAGGCCATTGGCGCTAAATGCCGAGACGTAAGGAGATGAGCATTTTCTGAGTCTCCTAAGGGCCTGAGCAAATACGGACGGCGAGAGCACTTGAAGAGCGGACTGCTCTGTATTGCATAACAAGTTCTCCACTCAATTTGACTACACCACTCGTGTCATCCCCATGCTTGGCAGCCGTCCAATCGATTAGACTTGCGATGCCGTCGCGCGGTCTTGCATCACCGGCAACACGGGCGGCTCCTCGGGGAAAATGGCCGAACGGGTCAGACCACAAGTATTTGCCTGAAACTCGGGTCGCTCGATGACAAGCTTCTTGTACCTCTTAAAGGACCGTTCATCCTGAAGTATGTCCAGGAACTTGCTATATTCCTCGTGCTTCTCGAAAAAATCGCCGGCGACTATATAATGACCCAAGGCCATAACATCTTCGTAATACTGGTGGTCCTTCAAAATTGGCGCCGCGTATCCGGCTTGCGCGAGATTGATCGATTGCGGATTGTAGAAATACATGATCGCTTTGTTCACGAATTTGTAGGCACCATTGATCTGCCCGTAGGCGCGGTCCATGGCCGCCCCGCCTGGCTCCTCGCCTTCGGTAAACCGCAAGTGCAGCGCCTCGGCCACCATACGCGCGCTGTTCATCGAAAGATACACGCCGCTGGCAAAGATCGGGTCAATGAATGTTGAAGCATCGCCGATCAGCGCAAAGTTCGCTCCATGCTTCTTATCCGAATCGATGAAATAGGAGAAATTCCCATTGATCATCAAAGGTTGAACGATCCAAGCGCCATCAAGGACTTCTCTCAGAAATGGCGACTCCATTAACTCCTGCTTGTAGAGCGCCAGTTGCCATTCCTTTCCATATGCCGGCAGCAACTTTTTCTTTTGCTCCCGAATATATGAGTCATTCAGCACGACCCCGACGCTAAGGCGGCCCTCAAGGATAGGGATGATCCAAGTCCACCCCTGCTTATCGCCGCCGAGGTAGAGAATCTGTAAGAGCCCTTCGGCGATCCCACCGAGCTGGTTCCCGCCCATCCAATGTGTGTTGAGTGCCGTGGGGCTTAGCTGGGGGTGCGGCTTTTTCCAGCCGTTGCGGTTGGCCATAAATGTGTCCCGGCCGCTGGCATCGAGCAGGAACCGTGCGGAGTACTTCACCGTCGCACCATCGGTCTTCGTTGCAGTGACTTCGACGCTACCATCGGGGTCGTCAAGATCTACCTGCTTGACCTTGGTTTCCTCCTCGACCGTTGCGCCATGCTTACGCGAATTTTCCAAGAGCATCTGGTCAAAAAGGCCTCGCGGTACGTGGAACGAAAGGGAATCAGGCCCATGCATCACATGACCGAAGCACCATGTCGTGTAGTGGTTGCCATCGGTATCCAGAAACCGCACCCCCGGTTTGCGAACGTACATTTTCTTCATTTCATCCAACACCCCGAGCTTTTCAAAAAGCGAATAACAGAAGGGCAGCAGCGATTCCCCTACATGATCCCGAGGAAACTTTGCCTTTTCCAAAATTAAGACCGAATGCCCATTCATCGCGAGCAAGGTGGCCGCTGTCGAGCCCGCTGGGCCGCCGCCGATAACAATCACATCGTATTTTTTTGAGGGTGCCATAATCGTATGTCCGTGTTCAGAATTTGGATTGTCGCAAACTTCAGTGAGGTGCGCAATTGCTATTTTGAAATCCCCAAATGCCCGCCCACGCTGAACACAATGTCTGCCAGGGACGCTACTGATTGTGCCCGCTTACTTGACTGCTCCGCCGCGCGGCTGTAGAGGTCACTGCTTATAGAGCCTTCCCGCTCAGCGCCTGTCGAAGACGCCGGGACACTGGAAGCAGCGCGAGACTCTCCAAGCAGCATCAGGTCCTGCTGACGCGGAGACGACACCGGAGCACAAAGAACTATGGAACAAGAAACTTCGCACGACGTTATCGTTATTGGAGGCGGGCCAGCCGGTTCGACGGCGGCAACATTGCTAGCGCGCCAGAAACACCGCGTTTTATTACTCGAACGGGAGAAATTCCCTCGAGAACACGTCGGTGAATCGCTTTTGCCGTTTTGCTATTGCCTGCTGGAAGACCTCGGAGTGGTCGACCAAATAAAGAAGAACTTCGTTCGGAAACCCGGTGTCCGTTTTATAGATCGCGACGGCAATATATCGACCACCTGGTGTTTTGATCACGTCATTAAAGACGAGACATATCTTTCATTCCAGGTTATTCGGGGTGATTTCGATCAAATCCTCTTAAGAAATGCTGCGAAAAATGGCGCTGAGGTGCGAGAGGAGACAAGGGTCATCGAAGCGGACATTAGCGCGGGCGATTCAGTGACAGTGACAAGCCTGGATTCGGCTGGCCGGAAGAGCGTTCATCGGGCACGGTTTCTCGTGGACGCAAGCGGACGAGACGCTTTCGTCGGCACCAAACATGGCTGGCGAAAGGCCCGGGAAGAGCTGGATCGGACCGCGATCTGGTCGCACTGGGGCAACGTTAGACTTAAGGGCGGTCTTGAAGAAGGACTTTCGATCATTATTTACATGGGTCTCGAGCAAAAAGGCTGGATCTGGGTATTTCCTATCGGAGAAAACCGGATCACCGCGGGCTTCGTTGCCCAGAATTCTTATCTCCGCGATCAGCAGCGTAAGCTGACGCAGGCCGGTTCAACCGATTGGAAGTATGACCTTTGCATGCAGGAGCTTCTGCGTTCGAAATTTGTTCGCGAGCTGCTAGAGGGTAGCAAAATGCTGCTTCCGATGTTGATCAATGGAAACTATTCCTACGAAGTCAAAAACCACTATGGTTCGAACTATGCGATGGTCGGAGACGCGCGAGGCTTCATTGATCCAATTTTTTCGAGCGGCGTCTTCCTTTCGATCAAGACTTCTTATCTTGTTTCCGCGGCGATCCATAAGCAGCTCACTGAGGGGCTGAACGGCAGCAATGCGGAGATGGAGACGGCCTACAGGCTGGTCACCGGAGCTTATAACTTCGTTCACCGGATGATTCGTCTCTTTTATAACCCTCACGCTGTGACATGGGCGCAAGCCGGTGCGGATGGCTTGGCACACAAGGCTCATGAGAGCGCGATGGCTGCCGGTCATTATATGCTGTCCGGAGACTTCTTTGAGAATTATGAGAAGTTTGACGAATTTTTTAAATTCCTCGAAGACCCGAAACAATTTCACCGATACAATAAACTGGTGATCGAGCGCCCAGAGTTTAATCAACCCAGTTGCCATAGCCGTTGGGAGGATGTTTTCGGCGATATGGTCGAGCGAGATGCGGAACGTAACGCGGCATTTGCAGCAAGCGCTTAGCGACGTGTCAAAGATAAGCGAGGTTTCGCAGGAGGCTGGTGAGCGCACCAGCGAAAGAAAGTCTCTGAACTCGAAACTACATCACGACCAGTGCAGTGCATAATCTTTTGTGCTTCCAATATGGAGGGCGCTACTGATGGTGCGCGCTCGCTTGACCGCTCTGCCAGTGTCCAGTATAATCCGGCCGTTACTGCGTCTCCCGAGTGACGCCCGCGGCCCGCGGCGGCCTCGCCGACGCTGGTCGGGAGCGGGACGAAGGAAAACAGAGGCCGACTGAGAACTCAACGCGATGGACTTTGCCTGGTCGGACCAACAACGAGAGTTACTGGACGCTGTTGGCCGCTTTGCCAGCCAGCAGCTCAATTACAATGTAATCGACAACGACCGCGACGGCGTTTTTAACCACGACGCTTGGAAAAAGTGCGGCAGCTTCGGTATCCAAGGCTTGCCCGTGCCGACCGAACATGGTGGGCTCGGCATGGATCCGCTTACGACGGTCGCGGCGCTCGAGCGGCTTGGGTACGCTTGCAAGGACAACGGTCTGCTCTTCTCGATTAATGCGCATCTTTGGACGGCGGTTACTCCGCTCGTTTATAACGGCTCCGAGGCACAAAAGAAAAAGGCGGCAACGCCATGAGCGAACCGAATAGCGGCTCCGACGCATTCAGTCTCACTACGACCGCTATCAAGAAAGGAACCACGTACATCCTTAACGGCAGCAAAATCTTCGTCACCAATGGTCCCGTCGCCGACCTGCTCGTCGTGTTTGCCACGGTGGACAAAGCACGCGGCCCGGACGGAATCAGCGCTTTCCTGGTCGAGAAGAATTCGCCGGGAATGAACGTCGCGCGCAAGCTCGAAAAGATGGGCCTGCGCACGTCGCCAATGGCGGAAGTATTTTTTGAAAACTGCGAGGTGCCGGAACAAAACCTGCTCGGTAGAGAAGGCGGGGGCGCTTTTCTGTTCACGCGGTCGATGACTTGGGAGCGCGGTTGCATCCTGGCCAGCGCGGTCGGGTCAATGCAACGGCTGCTAGAGACGTGCATTCGTTATGCGAACGAGCGCAAACAAGGCGGCCAGTCGATCGGGAAATACCAGCTAGTGGCGAGCAAGATCGTGGACATGAAAATGCGAGTCGAGAGTTCCCGGCACATGCTTTACCACTACGGGTGGTTGAGCGGGCATCGTAAGGCCGTGTACCTGGAGGCCGCGATGACCAAACTGCATATCGCCGATTGCTGGGTGAAATGCTGTGAGGACGCAATCCAGATCCATGGTGGCTACGGCTACATGACCGAGTACGAGATAGAGCGGGAATTGCGCGATGCAATCGCCGGTAAGCTCTACTCCGGCACGAGCGAAATCCAGCGTAATATTGTGGCCTCGATGTTGGGACTGTGATGCAACGCCGCCGGTCGATGAAGATCCTGGTTCCGTTCAAGAGCGTACCCGATCCTAACGACGCTACCTCCGCTGGCGCAGCGGTTTCGCCGCCCAAGTCGGTAATCAACCCGTTCGACGAGATCGCCATCGAGGAAGCGTTGCGGATTCGCGAGCATGGCGAAGCGATGGAAATTGTGGCTGTCACGATCGGAGCGCCGGCGGTCGATGAACAAATCCGCGCTGCGCTGGCAATGGGTGTCGATCGCGCCATTCGCATCGACGATTCCCGCGCTCTTGATCCCTACGCGGTGGCGCGCATCCTGGGTGCGGTGGTCGAGAAGGAAGGGCCACACGTCGTAATCATGGGCAAGCAAGCTGTGGACGATGACTCAAATCAGGTCGGTCAGATGCTGGCCGGTTTGTTAGGCTGGCCCCAGGCGACGTTCGTCTCGAAGATTGAGTTTCTGGACAATAAAACGCGCGCCCGTTGCACACGCGAGACGGACGCCGGCCTTGAGATAGTCGAAGTCGATCTGCCGGCGATTATCACCACCGATCTTCGCCTCAACGAACCGCGCTACGTCTCGCTGCCCGGTTTACTGAGGGCGCGCCGCAAACCGATTGAAGTTCTAACTTGCGATCAACTTGGAGTAACTGTGCGGCCACTTACAACTGTACTCTCCGTTGCGCGCCCGCCCAGGCGCGCCGCTGGCACGCGCGTTGAGTCGGTCGAAGAGTTAATCACGAAACTAAAGCAGGAGGCTAAGGTCCTTTAGTATGGCCGAGTCGCTTATACTAATCGAACACGATCGCCAACAGGTGAAGCGCCATTCGTTGAACGCGATTGCGCTGGCGCGACAACTAGGTGGCGATTACGCGCTGCTTGTGCTCGGCCACGGCTTGGACGGCATCGCCGCGTCTCTCGTTTCCTACGGTGCGTCTGCGGTGGTTGTTGCCGACGACCCGGCATTGACGGAACCGTTGGCCGATCGTTACGCGACGGTGATCGCGGAAGCAGCGCAAAAGCGCGGCGCGAAGAGCATCTTGGGAACTTCCTCGACATTTAGCAA
>QHOF01000191.1:6787-7183 GCA_003219335.1 Verrucomicrobiota bacterium
CGCCAATGCTTACCGACGTGGTCGCGATCGAAAAAATGGACGGCTCGATTTCCTACCGACGTCCCATCAACGCCGGCAGCATGTTCGCCATGGTCAGGGTGGAAGGTGACCGCCGCGTGCTCACAATCCGCGCCACAGCCTTCGAACCCCCTGCAGCGGACGCAGCGCCTTGTCCAATCAAACGCTTCCACCTCGACGCCGCGTCCCTTCCCAACGGCATACAATTTATCTCCCGCGAACAGCGCAAGTCCGACCGACCCGACCTAACCGAAGCCCGCGTGGTGGTATCTGGCGGTAGGCCGCTAAAGGACAAGGAAACATTCGAGCGTCTGGTCGGCGGTTTAGCGGACGCCTTAGGCGGCGCAATCGGTGCGACCCGCGCCGCAGTCGATGCAG
>QHOF01000192.1 GCA_003219335.1 Verrucomicrobiota bacterium
AGTGATAACGACAGGAATCTCGCCCTCCTGGCAATGGATTTGCCTGATGATTTCGTGCTCCGGCCAAAGCCTTCGCTTTTTTTCTTCCTCTGAGGTAACGGGCATGAAATCGGTCACCACCATTTTTCCCGAGCCGGTCGAGAATGTTGTTTCGAGGACATTCGTATTATCGATATAACGCCGGCCTATTTTAGAATCTCCCGCGGGACGAATGCTCCAGTAGCCGCCGATCTTCGCATCGAGGATCGCCCCGAAGATTGAGGGGCTATCAAATCGCGGCCAGCAAAGCCAATCAAGCGAGCCACGGTTCGAGATGAGCGCCGCGGAGCGCCCATTGCCGATGATCGCGTAGTCCTGGATTTTTGTGGGTTCTGCAGCCATTCGATTGGTAGCAGCGACGCAGACCAAGCGAGCACTATTCGGTCTTGATAAAACTGATATCTCCGCTGCGTTCTAGATGGGCAACCCTTATCTTCGACAGATCTTCGGTCGCAGCATCAAGACGCATGTCTTCCTCAAGATCATGTGGAGAGATATGATTGAGACACATCTGTCTGCGGTCGGATTTGCCATTCTGCACGAGCACCACTGATTTTCCCTTTACCAGAATGCCGAAGCCATGGGAAACGTAAGCTCCCAGCGCGAAGAGCCGATGCAGGAGTACCAAGACGAACCCCACGATAAGGGTTGGGAAAAAGGGGGCCGAACCATTAATGGCGCGCGCCAACACCGAAGCGATGATGATGATAAGCGCAACATCGAACGCCGTCTTCTCCGCAAGCGAACGTCTGCTGCTGATCCGCACCATCACGAGAGTTGCGATGAAGACAATCACGCCGCGCAATGAAACTTGCAGCGCAGTCAGCTCTTTTGGTTCCGCACCCAACCCGAGTAACGCTTCGATAAATTGTGAAAATGTATTCATACAAACGTTCTATCGCCGAGCAACGCTAAGACGCGTGTATCAACTTCAGAGAACAAAAGTAGGTCCAAGCCGTACACGAAATGCGTTGTTATATCAGAAACTTGAGACGGAGGTAATTCATGGCACAAGGAAGCAAAAAGAAATACACATCGAAGCAAAAACGGAAGGCATCGAAGATCGAGAGAGGTTACAAGAAACGTGGTGTCAGCAGCAAAGAAGCGGAACGCCGAGCCTGGGCGACCGTGAACAAATCAGACAAGGGTGGCCGTAAAAAAGGCGGAGGAGGCCGCGGGAAAAAACGGAGCAAATCGAGTTCCCGCAAGGGTGGGAGAAAAGGCGGCCGCAGATAAGGGGCTGCCAGTAGTCTTACAAAAAGGGCATCGCAGCAGCGCCGAACACTTATCTTTATTTCGATCTGCCTCGTTTCTTTCGTGCAGCCTTTGCGCCTTCTTTGCCGAGAGCAGTGCGGGTCTTTTTGGGTAGATGCGCAATGGTTCTCTTTCGTCGCGCAGCTTTAGCTGCTTTCTTAATATTCCGCTTTGCAGCGGCTCGTTGTTTTTGAGTTGTCATGTCTTTTGCAAATAAGAATGAAGCCACGGAAGCAATCAGCCATTCACGACAGTACCTCCGTTCGGATGTAAAATCTGACCAGTCATGTACGAAGAATCGTCAGAGGCGAGGAATACAAAGCTTGGCGCAATTTCCTCGGGCTGACCCGGTCGACCCAGTGGGACCTCTGCGCCGAACGTCTCGACGTCTTTTGAAGAATAGGACGAAGGAATGAGAGGTGTCCAGATGGGGCCGGGCGCCACGCCATTTACGCGAATGCCTTTATGAGTGAGGGATTGTGAGAGAGATCGCGTGAAAGCTGTAATTGCACCTTTTGTAGAAGAATAGTCAAGGAGTTGGGGATTGCCTTTGTAGGCAGTGACCGAGGTTGTGTTGATAATCGCGGCGCCTTTTTTCAAATGCTTGAGTGCCGCTTTTGTCATGAAAAAAAACGAAAAGATGTTGGTGCGGAATGTCCGTTCGAGCTGCTTTTCAGTAATTTCCTCGATCGAATCCTGTGGATGTTGTTCGGCTGCATTATTTACTAGGATGTCGATCTTGCCGAGCTCGTTGATGGTGTCCTCGACAGCTTTTTGACAGAACTTTTCCTGACCAACATCACCTGCGATCAACAGACATTTGCGGTCTTCCCGTTCTACTAGGCGTTTGGTTTCATTAGCGTCCTTCTCCTCTTCAAGATATACCACCGCGACATCCGCATCCTCTTTTGCGAAGGCAATTGCGACCGCGCGGCCAATCCCGCTGTCGCCACCAGTGATGATCGCCACTTTATCTCGCAATTTCCCACTGCCGCGCTGTTTTTCACGCTCGGCTTTGGGCCGTGGCTTCATCTTGTGTTCGCGGCCTGGTTGTCGCTTTTGATGTTGAGGTGGCTGAAGTTTTTTTTCCTTGGGCATAAACCAATCCGCTATGTCCTGATCTTGCTAGATCACTTTTTCAAAAAGGACGCCATTCGAGACTGCTGTTGAAGCCGCGCGCCATATTAGCGGCGGCGTTTGCGCGTGCGCGCGGCTTTCTTTGCTGCGGCCGAACGCGAACGTGCTGAGCGTTGACGTGCGGCCTGCGTTGCTCGTCGTGACAGCGCTTTTTTGGACGCTGACCTGCGCGGTTCGCGTTTCAGTGCACGTTTGGTTGCACGGGAACGCCTGCGTGAAGGCTTTTTGCGACTGCCTTTGCGGCCCTTGGCAAGATCGCGCTTGGCTTGGCGTTTCGTACGCTCTTTGCCCCGTTTAGGCGGAGGCAACTCGACTCCAGCCCTGCGCGCCTTTGACAGACCGATGGCGATCGCCTGCTCTGGCGAGCGAGCACCGTGTTCGCCTTCGCGAATATGTTCCATTTCTTCGCGCACGAACTCCCCTGCCTGGGTGGAAGGAGATTTGCCTTCGTGTTCGTCTTCACGCGCCCTTTCAATTGGTTGTTCTTCTGGCATACAAACTTGTTCGCCCCCCACGACACATTTGGACGTTACGAAAATGCGTAGGTCTCCGCGTTTATCTAATAACTTCACGCATTGAGCAGCTAACGACCACTGACAACATATCAACGGATGGGAACGATTATCAAAGCTACGCGCCACGCGGACCTGGTGAGAGCAGGATCACTCATAGGCATAATTCTTATACCTAGACTGGTCTTTTTCTTAATGTGCGCTGACAATCCAGGCCATAGCTACGGTTGGGGCTGTTAGACACGTGCCGGCTTGGCCCTGGTCCTTTTGGTCGTCCTGATTCTCTCGCTGATGCGACGAGTCTGAACGTGCTCTAGTTTTTCTACAGCGATCCCGATCCGGGTTTCGTCAGCTCATTTTGGCAGTGTCGCGCAAATTTTTGATACGATCGTGCGCGTTTTTAATTTCAGCGTATTGACGCGAAACAATCTCATGCAATGGCGCTGGTAGATTGGCATTCATCGCCTTCTCATATTGTTCAACTGCCGAGTCTTCCCCGCGCTCACATTCCGCAAGGATCGCGTGGTCATCGCCACTCGTGATAGCAGATTTCAAGTTAATCCAGGTCCGATGCCATGTCCCGGCAGCACTTCCGCTTTCTTCGGGCTGCGATCTGCCCAGACTGCGGGCCTGATTCTGGAGCTCAGTAGCGAACTGCGACCGCTGACGCGAACATTCGTTAAAGAGTGACTTCAACTGCGGAGCTTTCACACCTTCTGTGGCTTGCTTAAAACCTTGCTGGCCATCTTTAAGCGTTTGAATCAAACCATCGATGACTGAGACAATTTCTTTTTCTTCTTCCATATAAATCTAGTCGCATGCCGCAGTTCCTGCACGTGTCTCATTTTTCGAAAGGGGTAATTCATTACATAAATGAGTGGCCGTTCGCACGCGACAAAAGGCGTCGGGGTAGCAGCAGTCTACATCACATTGTTTTTGAACATTAAACGCCGAGCGTTCAACCTTAAGAAGCTGTCAATACAGGACTCATCAGCGCGATCCTTGTAAGGTGGTCTTCGAACCTTTCAAACGACCATCGAGAATGGTCGAACATGACGCATGCCGCCTCGGTGCTGCGTTTGCGTACGACACTGTATTTCGCTCGCGCCGATGTCCTAGCGTTACACCCGACAACGCTTTCGATTTTCAGAGCGGTCGTCTGCCTTGAATCAGATTAATGATCAAAACCACCACCGCAATTACGAGTAGCAAATGGATCAGCCCGCCCCCGACATGCCCGAGAAAACCGAGAAGCCACAGAACGATAAGGATTATAAATATAGTCCAAAGCATAGGTTTATTTTTGGTTGGTTTTTTCCTCCAAGGATCGTGTGTAGCAACCCGACGGAAAGATTAAAAGCAAAATCGCGAGCGGAATTCAACGATAGCATTGCCACCCCGGTGCGCCGCCTAAAAAGATTTTCCATGCACGGCTAAACATTGCCTTGGGCGCGAACAACCATGGATGAGAAACGTTCCCTTCTGGATTGATAGCGCGCCGATTAAGCGATTTCCACGTTTGGAAAGAAACGTGAACGTCGACATCGTCGTCGTCGGCGCAGGTATCACAGGTATCACGGCAGCCCATCTCTTGAAGGAGACCGGTTTAACGGTCGCGCTGATCGAGCGTGAGCATGTGGCTTCGATGGATACTGGTCATACGACTGCTCACCTGACCTGTATCACTGATGTCGAACTGCAGGAATTAGCACGTAACTTTGGTGACGATCATGCTCAGGCCGCATGGGATGCAGGCGCGGCCGCCATCGATGGGATCCAGAAAATTGTCCAGAATGAGCAGATAGAGTGCGAGTTTACGCGCGTACCTGCATATGTGCATGTCTGCGGCGACAGTGTTTCACAAAAAGAGATTTCTCGCCTAAAGAAAGAGGCCAGCGTTGGTGCGAAACTCGGATTCGACGCAACTTACCTGGAATCGGTTCCCTACTTCAATTTGCCAGGTGTGCGGTATCCCAATCAGGCAAAGTTTCATCCAAGGAAATATCTTCGCGCGCTGGCTGGAAAAATTCCTGGCAACGGCTCACACATTTTCGAAAAAAGCGCGGCGAGCAAGTTCGATGCGAAAAAACGCCGCGTCAAAGCCAATCGCAATTGGATCAATTTCGATCGCGTGATTATGGCAACAAACAATCCGCTCATAGGCCTGGCCCACATTTCCGCAGCGACACTTCTGCAAACGAAGCTGTCGCTCTATACCAGCTACGCGTTTGGCGCTCACGTTCCATCAGGAACGGTTCCCGAAGCGCTTTTTTGGGATACGAGAGATCCTTACGATTATCTGCGGTTAGATCGATGTTGCGGCTTTGATTATCTCATCTACGGCGGTGAGGATCATAAAACGGGACAAAAGAACCAGACCGAAAAAGCCTATGCTCGGTTGCGAGCGCGATTGAAAAAAATCATTCTGAAGGCGCGCGTTGACCATTGCTGGTCGGGACAGGTTATCTGTACTCCTGACGGGTTGCCTTATATCGGCGAGAATGCCGAACGCCAATTCATCGCGACAGGATATTGCGGAAATGGCATCACGTTTGGAATGGTAGCCGCAATCATGGCACGCGACTGGGCTACGAAAAGAAAAAACCCGTGGAGCGATCTGTTCGCGGTAGATCGAAAAAAAATCAAAGGCGCTACCTGGAATTACCTGCGAGAAAACAAGGACTATCCCTATTACATGATCAAAGATCGGATCGCGCGACCCGAAGCTCAGTCCGTCAGACAACTAAAACGTGACGATGGCATGATTATCGGTTCGCGCAGGAAGAAATTTGCCGTGTTCCGCGACCAAAACGGGAAGCTTTGCAAGTTCTCGCCTGTTTGCACACACCTTGGCTGTCTCGTCAGATGGAACCCTGCTGAATCGACCTGGGATTGCCCTTGTCACGGCTCGCGCTTCAAACCTACTGGAGAAGTGATCGCTGGCCCCGCTGAAGAAGCGCTGAGGCCGATCTGAATTCTGCCACGCCATTCGCACCATGAAAAAACTAGACTCATACCTTAACGATCATCTCGCAGGCTCCGTTGGCGCACTGGAACTCATTGAGCATTCGGCGCACCAGTATCATAGTGAGCCATTGGGCGACTTCTTCTCTGATCTCCAAACTGATATCCGCGCAGACCAAGATACATTGCGGGATTTAATGCATGGACTGGCCATCGATGAAAGCAATGTACGTAAGGCAGGCGCATGGGCGGCGGAAAAAGCGGGCCGCGCGCGACTGATGATCGCGGGCGACGAACTGGGCGGCCAAGGATTGGTGCTCACGTTAGAAGGGTTAATCATTGGCGTTGCCGGAAAGAAGCT
Organism: Verrucomicrobiota bacterium; assembly: GCA_003219335.1. Lineage (GTDB taxonomy): Bacteria > Verrucomicrobiota > Verrucomicrobiia > Chthoniobacterales > UBA10450 > Udaeobacter. The sequence goes on from QHOF01000192.1 coordinate 6,268, forward strand.
TATGTGGCGTGCGTTAGCCGCGGCGTATTTACCACAGCTCAGCGGCTACGACTTCAAAGAGCTTGAGCGTCGGGCTGAACAACAAATAGAGCGAATCGAAATCGAACGGATTCACGCAGCGCAACAGGCGTTTGCGGGCACGGTTGCGTCGCAGTGATGTATTCATGATGGGGACAATTGGGACAAACAGTCGTAACGGGAAAGCACTCGGCGCAACTCTCGCCAATAATTCTTTGGAGGCGGCCGAGGAAGCCGGTCTGCAATACGTTAGCGATGATCGCCCGGGTTACACGCGCAGAGCGAACGATGGCGACTTCGAGTACCTAGACACCCAAGGTAAACAAATCCGCGACGAGCGACGACTTCTCAGGATCAAGCGTTTGGCGATTCCACCTGCTTGGACAGATGTTTGGATTTGCCCATCGGCCAATGGGCATATCCAGGCGATTGGCCGTGATGCACGTCGGCGGAAGCAATACTGTTACCACGAGCGTTGGCGCGAGGTGCGCGATGAAAACAAGTTCGACCGGCTCGCCCAATTTGCCAAAGCGCTGCCAAATATTCGCCGGCGAGTTGCTCAGGACCTGAACTTGCCAGGTCTGCCACGGCGAAAAGTGCTCGCGACAATCGTGCGGCTCCTGGAGCGAACGTTCATACGCATCGGAAACGAAGAATACGCGCGAGAGAACAAATCATTTGGTTTGACAACCTTCAAAAATCGTCATGTCACGGTCAAAGGCGCACAGGTGCGTTTTCGATTCCGCGGCAAGCGCCGAATCCAGCACGAAGTGGATGTCACTGATCGCCGAGTGGCGAAAGTCATTGCAAAATGCCAGGACTTGCCCGGTCAGGATTTGTTCCAGTACCTCGATGAAGATGGCGAGGTGCAGGACATCACGTCTCAGGACGTGAACGAGTATCTGCGTCAAATCGCAGGGGAAGATTTCACTGCGAAAGATTTCCGCACCTGGGGTGGCACGGTATTGGCCGCAATCGCGCTAAGCACGCAGGGAAATTTCCAAACGAAGAAACAGGCAAAGTCGAACATCAAAACGGCGATCTGCGCGGTCGCGGAACTCCTTGGCAACACACCTGCGGTTTGCCGCAAGTGCTACATTCATCCGGTGATCGTTGAAGCTTATCTGAATCGAACGCGAATTGCGGGCCTCAACGGCGACGCGAAAGCATTAAAGCAACCTGATCTGCGCACAGCCGAGCGATCCGTTCTAAAGTTTCTGCATGCGTGAGAATCGTAAATCTGTCACAAAAGCGCCATCGACTTGCCTTCGCGGTGCTCCACCTGATCCATCGTGCACTGGCGCGGGGCTTTGTCGTGACGCCAACGCAGAAATCTCGTGCCGTGCCGAAATCGGCCGCCCGTAAAGTGATCGTAGGCAACCTCCACGACCATTTCGGGAGAGACCGGTTCCCATTCGCCGGTGCGATCAGTGCTCCAGCGGCTCGGTCTGCCTGGCGCGCTACCGGTGAAGCCCGGCGGTTTTTTGAGTGCTTCAAACTTTTTTGTCAGCGCACGGCGTTCTGATGCTTTGAAAGCGGACGTGAATCCCACGTGATGGAGCAAACCATCTTCTCCATACAGTCCGAGCAAAAGAGAACCGATCACGCGCGCGCCACGCGCGTAACGAAATCCGCCCACGACGCAGTCGGCCGTGCGAATTTGCTTTACCTTCACCGCTGCCGTGCGCTCGCCCGAAGCATATGCAGCGTCGAGACGTTTCGCGATGATAC
>QHOF01000178.1 GCA_003219335.1 Verrucomicrobiota bacterium
CGCACATGAGGGGCATACAAGCATATTAAGCAGAACAACGCCACGGTCTTCCGTGGTGACGCGATACGGTTTTTGTTTTGTAATCTGGTCGCAGCGTCGACAAACAAACTCCATGGCCTACCTCCTTGCGATTTGAAGCGCGACGCGCTTTAGAATGGCCGATTAGAAAAAATTCAGCGACGAACGTTAAAACTTAAACGCACAGTACAGCAGCAATAGCAAAAGGCAAGAAAAAAATTCTCTCAATTGCGTGCGGTCCTGTAAAAATCCTCTGTCAGTTCTAAGTTATCCACAAATTTATGTGGATAAGTTGTTTATAACGCCCGTGAAGCTGCTATGGGGCTATTGTTGCGCCCGCTGCCTCACATTGCCTAAAACATGAGCAAGGGAAAATAAAAAATCGCAGAACTATACAGATTGTGGTTCGTATAGACTAACGGGGCGCTACTTTATACGGAAATATCGCGTTGCATCTAGTCCGCCTCTTTTTGGCAGTCCAGTTAGCGTGAGCTTATGTGAGTTCGCGTACATGCAGAGATCGAGATTCGAGCCTTGGTCTTTGGCGTTCCAGATTAATTCACGCTGAGTAGGATGAATTAAAATTTACTCTGTGGTCTACGGATCTTTGCTCACTCACACTGTTAGCACGTAGATCCGCGGCGATTTCGCAGAATGGTTCGAGGCGGCTTCGAGATCTTCGACGATCTCCTGAGCGTCGGGATCAACCAGGCCGGACGGCGTACTCATGTCTAGAACAGAGCGAGGATGTACGCGCCATCACATCGGTGGGACAGATGAGGCGCTTGGTAAGGTCGAAACCCGTATCGCGTGTAAAGCACGATTGCTTCTTTGAGCACGGATGCCGTCTCAAGTACAATGCGTTGAAACCCGATTTCCTTTGCCCGCGCCAGCGCATGTTCCAGAAGCCACCTGCCTTGACCTCGTCCGCGGACTTGGCGTGACAAGTACATCTTTCGAAGTTCGCATGTGGCCGAGTCGATGGGGTACAGCCCGACGGTACCGACAATGGCTCCGCACGAGTCCACCAGTACATCGAAGCACCCGCCAGAGCGGAGATAGTTCGTTTCAATGTCCCTCAGATCCGAGTCGGTTCCGTCCGGATCAGGCTGAAGTCGATACTCCCGCAACACTGCGAAGACGAGTTCTTTGATCGCGTCGGAGTCGGCGTTCGTGGCCGACCGTAACTTGTACCCGTTCATTCTGTCTCGCTCTTGTGGCCAATCTGACACTAAAGCAGCGTGTAATATCTTTCGCTTAAGACAACTCTGGCAAGCATTCCTCTACGAGCAAACACTGTCACACTAACGCTCCGTCCAAGCTCTTGCCCCGTAGCCTATTGCGTTTGTATGCCGGCGGCAAATTTGCTTCAGAGAATCGCAGCTCATTGAATGACGCTTCAGTTAGAGCAAGCCCATTGACTATTGATCTTTCTCTGCAAGCGAGGCGGCCTGTAGATCATTCGCGATTTCGCGGAACTGTTCGAGAGCGGCTCCGCGTTCTTCGACGATTTCCTGAGCGAGGACGTCGGGATCGGGGGGATTGTCCGATTCTTCGAGGCTTTCGTCGCGGAGCAGTAGAATTCCATTCACTTATGCAAGCCTGATCCTCAGTCCTTCCCCCGTCGTATCACCTAATCTTCCGCTTCAGTGATATCAGCTCAGAAACCAGACGAGGTCCCATCATCATTCTCTCTGCGAATTGTCTTTGGCGCTTTATTTCTTCTCTTTTGCTGCGTACCTTGTGATCAACTAAGTTACGCGCCCCTCGGAAAGAATGCATGTCGTCTTTCAGGTTGGAATCCATAAGTGGGGAATGCCCCGAATTGTAAGAATTCCCTGACGCAAGCATATTAATCTGGTTTGCCCAATCCATCTTTTTGATCTTGTCCTCTCCGATCGAGAGCCAGCCTTTCTTCAAGGCGAGCACAGCTACCTTCTCCGTTTCTCGCTCGACTAGCTCGCACATATCCCGAAGGCCATCTTTTCTGTCCCCTTCGTTGAATCGTCTTACAGCACTCATTACTTCGGTCTTGACATTTCCCATCTTTATCGTCGGATCTGGCGTCACTACCAGAGCAGGATTTCTCGCTTTTCGTGAAAGGGATACATGCCCATCTTCTTCCACGAGGAACAAGCCAATACCATCCTTCTCAATTTCTGTCAGCATTCCAGCCTGCAGCGTGGCCTCCGTCGTAGTTGCCAAGTATAACTCTACATACAACCTAGTTGCGGCGAGCCAAACTGCTAGATTCTTAATGGAACCCGTGTAATCGGGAGCACCTTGAACCTCAATTAAGGCGTTTAGACCGGCCTTGCGAGCCAATAACGTGGTCCGATACGGCGCATTCGCCCATGCCGTTGCCTCTGGTTTAACGATCATACCTTGCCGTCGCAGATAAGCTGCGACCGCGCGTGCAGGTTTCTGTGCTTCCTCCGGCGTAAGGACGAATTTCATTGAACGAGCTATGTCAAGACGCGTTCAATTTCCGACTTAAGCGCTTCCAATGCCTCACGGGTTTCCTTGTCGAAGTGGACGCCATCCCCAAAGCCCGAAAGCTTCTCGATGAGACCACGAACCTTAGTCAAAAGGTCCCTCTGCTCATAGGCGGCTTGAACTGTGTCCTGATACGCTTGTTTGATGCTGTACGTCCTTTCATTCACTAGACGGAGAATTGTGGGTACAGCTGCCCGCCTGTCGGCACCTGCGAGTTCTGCCCTCGCTATCTTGCTTACTTCGCGATACGCAACAACGTTGTCGATCACACCTTGTCGATATTTTTTGACCATTGCATCGACGTATTTAGGCTTGCTAATGTCCTTCAACGCTTCCGGTAAGTGACGTTCAATCGCGTGTAGAGACTTGTAAATTTCGAGAAACAAGTCCGCTGTAATTTTTTGTTCGCTTCGAGGTTTCTCCGCTTCTTTTAACAGAAGCTTTTGGTACTTGCGTGGGAGATCGAGCAATTCAAATCCGCGTTTAACGGTAGCAAGACGCATCCCGGTCACAGCCGCGAGCGCTTTCGGCTCTGTCGGCTCTCCTTTGGCGGCGAGCATCGCTCTGATTTCACCTAATTTAAGCGCCATTGGCATCGGATCCCAATCCACACGAACATTGTGGATATTGAACATCATCAGCAGATTCTCTAGGGGAGTCGGTCGCGGCTGTACATGAGCGGGAACCAACCTTAAATTAAGCTTTTTAGCGCAGCGCCAGCGTCGTTCCCCGTCAATGAGCGCGTAGCGGCCGTTTTTTTGGTAAACAGACAGCGGGACTTTAATCCCGACCTTCCGAATTGACTCCAAAAGTTGATTCATCTCATCTTCCCGGAAGATCAGCCTCGGATTGTCTGGATTCCGGTCAATCTTATCCGGGTTAAGCTCTTCTAACGTGCTAGTGGGCCTGGGCATTTGGCTTCCCTCGCAATGTCAGAGCTCATCGTACTCTTAAAGGGTTGCTTCGGTGAGTAGCTAGTGATTATAGCTTCCTGAACCTTACCACGCGCTTCGGTATCAGCTGCTATTAGAGAGTGCGACTCGATGAAATGTACCTGGAAGCAATTATTGTAAAGCGCAAGAATCTCTTCTGATGCTGCTTCAGTTATGAGGACATAGGCTCCCTTATTCGCTAGTCGTTCTGCATGGGTAGAAAGCCTTTTATGGTCCTTGAGGATGAACTTGGTCGGATGGTATCGATTGAATCCATTGTTAGCTTCTGCTCCTTTGGGATACGGCGGGTCCAAGTAAACCAGATCGCCGGCCTTTACGTCGTCCGTCGTTTTCTCAAAGTCCCCACAGAGCAAGCGTGCCCCTCTCAGTGCTTTTGACGCAGCAACAATCGACTCACGGGTAATGAGCGTTTTGGGGCGTCTTGCGCCGAATGGCACGTTGAATTCGCCTCGGCGATTTACCCTATAGACGCCATTCCACGAAAGTCGAATGAGGTAAAAGAAGCGAACAGCTCTTTCCAACGAAACGGAGGGAGAGCTTTTTCTAAACTTCTTATACGTGGTTTTCAAAGCGCGGAGTTCTTTTATCGCTTCCCTAAATTGTTGGGGCTTCTGCTTGATTACTTTATAGAAGTTGACTAGCTCTGGGTTTATATCTGCGATAACGGCCGCGTTCGGAGAGATTGCGAAAAATAGGGCACCACCTCCTAACATAGGTTCAAAATAACAGCCGTATTTCTCCGGTAAAAAGGACAGAAGCGTTGGGACGATTGATCGCTTACCGCCAGCCCACCGTATTAGAGGTTTTTTGAGCTGGTCTTCGATATGCTCGAGCCCGCTCACAAGTTTCCTTTGAACGCTTTGTCGAGGATGGAAGGGAGCAGCGCGCCGAGTTCGGCGGCGGTCTCGGCTTGAAGCTTTTTCAGCGCGCCTATTCGCGCTTGCAAGCTATCTAAGTCCGCCACGATGCGGCGTTGGTCGGAGAGTGGAGGTAGTGCAATTGGCAAAGCCTTGAGCTTTATTGCGTTTACATTCGCCTGACCCGTCATCTGCTTCCGTTCTCTAAACATGTAAGCTCTCCCGGCCGGGGAGTTGATAAATGACGCAACCAACCGTGGGTCGGCTCGTTTGGTATCCAGGCGAAGGCGAATCAAATAAGACGCGAAGGCGAATTCACCCTCGACGTCAAACACAGCACACTTACCAACCAGTTCGGCGCTGTTCGTTAGGACAAACTTTGCACGGTCCTTCTCGGCGACGTGTAGGTACTTCAAGTCGTGCAAGTCCAATCGACCGTTTTGGATATTTCCCATTCGCAAAACTGGCGTTCCTGAATCATCATCGTTCGTTTTATCCGAAGTGCCGTAACAGCAATCGATAACATAGTCACCCAGCGTTCCGGTTGCCCAACCGGAGTTACGTCCTTTCTCAAATCGAGCCTTGATTTCATTCGCGACCAGCGTATCGGCCTCTTCGGCTGCCTGTTGGCGCAAAGTGCAGGCCTCTTTGATTTTCGCGGCCAGCTCTTCGATCCGCGCCATGATCCGCAGCTGCTGTGGGAGTGGCGGCAGCACAATTTGATAGTGCAAGACGTGATGAGGTCGAATAGCAGCGTAGTTTGTCGAGCCTCTAGCGCTAACCTGATCTCTGAAAAAGGGAGTACGGACAAAGTAGTCCAAAAATCGCCCGTTAAGTTTTTGGATATTAAGTTCGAATAGAAAATAATGGCTGCTTACTATACTGCCGTCGAGTTCATCTGGCACGACACCGAATCCCCCAACCTTAGCGTCTATCTCGGCAACAAGAAATTCACCAGCGCGGCAAACCTGTTGTTCTTTAGTCTTGATTTCTGCACCAGATACGATGTCTCGCAGGACTATTCCTTTACCGTGAAGTTGAACGCGGCAGCGTTTGTAGTTGTCAAACTCGCTAATGCGGATAAATTCCTTTCGATATGTAATCGCTTCGCCGAGCGGGACCAACGGCCAAGAGATACTCATCCGAGCGGCTCTCCCAGTACGCGCTTTATGTCCATCATGATTTCGGCGATGCGTTGCTCCTTCTTCAAAATGTCATCGGCGAGTTGTTTGGGAGGGAGGTGCTCGAAGTCATCAACGGCATTCGGATTCTTGCGGTCGAGATTCACGGCTTTGAGAGCGCCATCGGGATCGTACTCCAACAAATCTTTGGCAGGAATTTTCCAGGCGCGTTCGTTCTCGTCGCGTTGAGTCCACCATTTGAGGCAGTCGGCGAATTCCTCGAATTGGATCGGCTGAGTTTTGGTGTAATTCTTCCGGCCTTCGGGCAACGGTTGCTCGTAGTACCAAACTTCATCTGTCGGGTGCGATCGGTCGAAAAATATTAGATTCGTCGGAATGCTGGTATACGGGGCAAAGACGCCGTTGGGGAGGCGGACAACCGTGTGAAGATTGAAGTCCTTTAGCAGCTCCTCTTTGATCCGCGCGCAGACCCCATCGCCGAAGAGCGTACCGTTGGGGACGACAACCGCGGCTCTACCGCCTATATACTTGCCCTGACCCTGCCCGCGAGCGGGCGAGGGTGAACCCGGGCGCTTGAGTTTGCGCATGATCAATTGCAGGAAGAGCAGCGCGGTTTCGGAGGTTTGTTTGTCTTCGGGAAAGTTGCCGAGGATGCCGCGTTCTTCTTCACCACCGAACGGCGGGTTAGTCATAATGATATCAACGCGGTCTTTGTCGCCGATTTCTCGCAGCGGAAAGCGGAGACTATTCAGCGGATCGATTTTTGGCGATTCTAGGCCATGCAGAACCAGATTCATTTGAGCCAGCAGGTAAGGTAGTGACTTAGCCTCTCCGCCAAAGATGCTCTGGGTTTGAAGAGTCTGCCGGTCTTCGACGGTTTTGCATTGCTTTTCCATGTGCTTGAAGGACTCGACGAGAAATCCGCCGGTGCCGCAGGCCGGGTCGAGAATGACTTCGCCTAATTTTGGATCGATGACTTCGACCATGAAGCGGACGACGGGACGCGGAGTGTAGAACTCCCCGGAGTCGCCGGCGGCGTCGCGCATCTCCTTGAGCATCGACTGATAGAGATGGCCGAGCGTGTGGATCTCGTCGCTGCTCGTGAAGTGGATGTCATTCACTTTGTTGATCACGTCGCGGAGCAGATAGCCGTTGATCATGCGGTTGATGGTGCCTTTAAAGACGATGGCGATGACGTCGCGCCGGTCGCCACCGATGGCGCCTTGCAGGCCGCGCAAGTAGGCGAAAAGGCCTGGGCCTTTGGTGCCGTCGGGACGAACGGCTTCTTCGTTATTTACGAACGAGATTAGCTCGTCGCCTGTTATGCCCTCGGGTTTGGCGGCCCAATCGCGCCAACGGTACGGTGAATCGAGTGCAGCGCGAAAACGCTTGCCGCTCATCTTGGCTTCCTCTTCGCGAATCTGCTCCATGTCGTCGAGGAATTTGAGGAACATAACCCAGGTGAGCATCGGCAGGCGGTCCAGGTCGCCGTTAAGCCCCTTGTCTTTACGCATGATATCCCGGCAGGCTTTGACGATGGACGAAAGGCGCTGGGCGGTGGTCAAAGGCTGGGAGTTTTTGGATTTGGTGTTTTGGGCCATTGTGTCCTACGGAATGTCAAATTGCAGATCGTAGATTTCAGATGAGATGGCAAATAAACAGAAATCTCAGATCACAAATGTCATATCTCAAAACTACGCCTTCGGTTGCGGCTTGGCGCTGATGCGGTTTAGCTCTTCCAGGAACTGGTCCCGGTCCTTTTTACTCGAGTAACGATTCTTTGCTTTTTCGTCTAACCGGCGCTGGCCGGGTATTTCTGAATTTTTCAAGCTTTCGATCCAGCCGTAAAGCTGTTTTGAGATTTTCTCACACTGGACTATGAAATTTGAAATCTGAGATCTGCAATGGCTGAAAATGTTCCAGGTCTCCAATACCCGCATCATCGAGCGGACCTCCCCCGCCGAGCCCCGGGCGATATACAGGAAGGTTAGAAGCTCATTGGTCGTGCCGCGCTCAAAGCCCTCGGCGATGTTGTTCGAAACGGAAAGAGCGGCGCGCTCCAATTGATCGCGCAGCCCCGGATGGCGACGGAACGGCTCCAGGGCGGTAAACTCGTACATCGAGCGGGCCAAGGCCGCAGCCTCGCGCCAGACAGGCAGATCTTCGAAACGTCGG
>QHOF01000179.1 GCA_003219335.1 Verrucomicrobiota bacterium
AGCCGATGGACATGCGGTAAAACCGTTGTTCAATTTTGCAGCATGTGGCGAGTGTGTGTTGCGCTTTTGGTTCTGGCTACGCCTGTTTGGGCGCAGAGCAACGCCACTGCGTACGAAGCGTTGCGCGTGGTCGGCAGCCAATTCGGTCGCGGCGCGCTGCACCAGATTGTGTCGATTACCGGGAGGAAGGGCGATCCGCAGCCGGAGAAATGGAAAATTGTTTTGGAAGACCAGGGCGGCCGCGGCGTGCGTGAATTGCAGATCGCTGATGGAAAAATTGATTCCGATGAGAGACCGGATCGGGACGTGGCGGGTTCCGCGGAGGGAGCGACGATCGACGTCTCGCGCTTGAACCTGGATTCCAGCGGCGCGTACGCGGTGGCGAGTCATACGGCCGAGGCATCGCACACGCATTTTGCGACGGCCGATTACATGTTACGCACAGACGAGCGGGGCGAACCGATCTGGATCGTTACGCTGCGAAATCGATCGGCGCGCCCGGTCGGCACCATATACGTCGGCGCGACGCGCGGCACGGTCAGACGAACGGAAGGGATGTTTGCCGGTACGACCATGGAGGACGTGGAGAACGATTACGATCAGGGAGAAGGAAGCGGCGTTATCAGCGACGTGAAAAAAAGAATCAAGCACGCGTTTCACAGGACACAGGATGAAGCGCGAGGCATGTTCGAGCGAGTGAAACGCTCGTTTTCCGATTTCATCAACCGGGAGTAGCAAAACCAAGTGAATGACGCATCCAATCCGTGGCCGCCTCTGCCATTTGCAGAGTGGCAAGACACCGCCATCACCCTGCACATGTGGACGCAGATCGTGGGCAAAATCCGACTGACGCTGGCACCGTGGACGAATCACTCATGGCACGTGACGTTGTACGTGACTTCCCGCGGCCTGACGACTTCCCCGATTCCTCATGGCACATCGACATTCGAAATTCGTTTCGATTTCATCGATCACGAATTGCGTATCCTTAAAAGCGATGGTGCTGCACGAGTGTTGAAACTGCGCCCGCAGTCGGTGGCGAAATTTTATCGTGAAGTGATGAATGCGCTAGCCGAGATGGAATTGCCTGTGACCGTCAATATGACGCCTAACGAGATTGAGAATCCAATCCCATTCGATCAAGACGAAGAACATCATTCTTATGATCGCGAATACGCCAATCGCTTCTGGCGCGTGCTCGTGCAGAGCGATCGTGTGTTCAAGGAATTTCGCTCGCGCTTCTGTGGCAAATGCAGTCCGGTGCACTTTTTCTGGGGCAGCTTTGATCTAGCGGTGACGCGTTTCTCCGGCCGGGCCGCGCCGCCGCATCCCGGTGGGGTCCCGCATCTGCCGGACGAGATTACGCGCGAGGCTTACTCGCAGGAGGTGAGCAGCCTCGGTTTCTGGCCTGGCAACGCAGCCATGCCGACACCCGTTTTCTATTCCTACGCATATCCGCAACCGCCGGGATTCGCAGAAGCGAAAATTCAGCCAGACGCCGCCCCCTATGAGCCCAAGCTGCGCGAGTTCGTCTTGCCATACGACGCGGTGCGCACTGCTGGAAAGCCGGATGGAGTCCTGCTTGAATTCGCGCAGAGCGTTTACGACGCCGCCTCGAAGCTAGGGAAGTGGGACCGCGCTGCGCTGGAGGAGAGGAAACCAGCCTTGCATTCGGCTCGGCAACATTCGTAATTAGATGTGATGAACCCCGGTTGCGCAGCGGAACAACATGCCTGGCGTGAGCTGAAACACGGATGGCGCCCACTGTACGGCGACGTGGACAAAATCGGGGTCGCGATCGAGTGGCACGACTTTCGCACCGACCATTCTTTTAACTGGGGACGGACTTTTCATCCGCGCAGCCTGGAATTTTGTTTAAACCTCGATGGGCGTGGAGCGGTAGGCACAGAGGCGCGCGCGCGGAGCGATTATTTCCCGGGTCACTGCGGCTATTACGCCGTCGCCGATGAACCGCTGCCGGCGTCGCGCCGCGCGCACGATCATCATCAATTTGTGACGCTCGAATTCTCGCGCCAACATTTGCAAAAACAATTTGCGCGGAACGAAGCGGACCTTGAGCCGGAGATTCGCCGGATTGTTTTTGGAGACAAAGACGAGAACGTGGTCGCGCCCGCGCGTCCGATGACGATGCAGCAACGCGCCGTGATAGCGAGCCTGGCGGAGCCTCCGGTTGCGAAAGCAGCGCAGATTCTCTGGTACCAAAGCAAAGCGCTGGAGCTCATGGCGCATTTTTTCTTCGCGCCAAAGGACCCGGAATTTTTCTGTATGCGGCAGAAACGCCTGGCCCGCGAGCGAGTGGAACGGGTGAAGGAGATTGTGGTACGTGACCTGGCCAACCCGCCGACACTCGAAATGCTGGGACAAGAGGTCGGGTGCAGTCCGTTTTACCTGAGCCGGATTTTTTCCCGCGAAGTCGGCCTGACGATTCCGCAGTATTTGCGCAACCTGCGGATGGAACGGGCGGCGGAACTGTTGCGCACGGGACGGTACAATGTGACCGAAGCCGCCACAGAAGTCGGATATTCGAGCCTGAGTCATTTCAGCAAAGCGTTTTGCGAGACCATCGGTTGCTGCCCGGTGCTTTATCCGGCGGCCAAGAATGTGATTCTGGATCGCTGACGGGATCACGTTACAAGAGTTACAAACGTTACATTGTTACAACAGTTCTCTTTTTTAACTTTGTAACGTTTGTAACTCTTGTAACTCTCTCGTGAAAATCACCCGCGCGCTCATTTCAGTTTCAGACAAAACCGGCGTCGCCGCGTTTGCCCGCGCGCTGGAGCGGCAGGGTGTGGACATCATCTCCACCGGCGGTACCGCGACCTTGCTGAGGAAGGAAAAAATTCCCGTGCGCGAGATTTCGAGTTTCACCGCATTTCCGGAAGTGCTCGATGGACGCGTGAAGACTTTGCATCCGCGCGTGCACGGCGGTCTTCTCTACAGGCGCGGTAACGCGAAACACGAAGCGGAAGCGCGCGAGTGCGGCTTCGAGCCTATCGATCTGGTGGTGGTCAACCTGTATCCATTCGAAGCGACAATTGCCAAACCGAACGTGACGCTTGCGGAAGCAATTGAGAATATCGACATCGGCGGTCCCTCGATGATTCGCAGCGGGGCAAAAAACTACGAATCGGTGACCGTGGTGGTTGATCCCGCAGATTACGACGCGGTGCTTGAAAACATGCGCGATAACAAGGGAGAGACGACGCTGAAATTGCGCGAGCGCCTCGCGATCAAAGCTTTTGCCAGAACCGCTGAATATGATCGCGCGATCAACAGCTTCCTGAATAAGGAACAGGCAACCGACGCGTCGTTTTCACTTTCGCTTCCGCTGACAATGCGATTGCGCTACGGCGAAAACCCGCACCAGCACGCTGCGCTCTACGGCGATTTCGACAAATATTTTGAGAAACTTCAGGGCAAGGAACTTTCGTTCAATAACATTCTCGATATTAGCGCTGCGACCAATTTGATCGCGGAATTTGAAGCGCCGACCGTCGCGATCCTGAAACATACAAATCCCTGCGGCGTCGGGTCCGATGCGGATCTTCGCAAAGCGTGGGACAAGGCGTTTGCCACGGACAAACAGGCGCCCTTCGGCGGAATTATCATTTGCAATCGTCCGTTGACCGAGCCGCTGGCGAAAGTGATCAGCGAAATTTTCAGCGAAGTGATCATTGCGCCGGATTTTGAGATCGCGGCACGCGCCATTTTGCAAAAGAAAAAAAATCTCCGCTTGATTCGATTGTTGACGCCGGCAACGGAAGCACGACCGGCTATTGATCTGCGCTCGGTCTGCGGCGGTGTGCTGGTTCAGGACGCGGACACTGCTGGCGAAATGAAGTCCGGCAGTGGCCGGGTGGTTACCAAAAGACGGCCGACGAAGATGGAATTGAACGCGATGTTGTTCGGGTGGCGCGTGGTCAAGCACGTGAAATCCAACGCGATCGTTTACGCCAAGTCGGACCGGACACTGGGCATTGGCGCCGGGCAGATGTCGCGTATCGACTCGTCGCGCATTGCAATCTGGAAGGCGAAAGAGGCGGGACTTTCGCTGAAAGGCAGCGCGGTCGCGAGCGACGCGTTTTTCCCTTTTCCCGACGGCTTGATCGCGGCGGCGGAGGCGGGTGCAACGTGTGCCATTCAGCCGGGCGGCTCAGTCCGCGATGAAGAAGTGATCACCGCTGCAAACGAGCGCAACATGGCGATGATATTCACTGGCGTCCGGCATTTTCGCCATTAGAGATCTCACACGATTCGCTTCCGCTGTTCGAATGCGGCAGCACTTTGCGTAACACAGGCTTCCAGCCTGTCTCGTCGGACAGGCATCTTGCCTGGCGAGTCATTGCTGGATCTGGCAGGCTGGGAAGCCTGCACGACGAGTCAGGCAGGATGCCTGAGTTACGATAGCGGGTGTTGCACCGGGGTGAAGCCCGGTGCTACTAAGAGTCGAGTTGCGCTTGCGCGACATCATATGAACTGCATGTCTAGATCGGTCCAGTCGCCGCGCGTCTTGAACATCGAAGATTTGCGGCGCGCGGCGAAGCGACGGCTTCCTCGCGTGGTATTTGATTACATCGACGGCGGCGCA
>QHOF01000180.1:0-5643 GCA_003219335.1 Verrucomicrobiota bacterium
CATCACTTCGGCCACAAATAGTTTCATCTTGAGACCTCCGATTTGACCGGAGCCTCTCTGGACAAGGCCGGCTCGATCCACCCTCTGAAGCGGGTCGGGATTATCTAGCGGGGCTATGGGCGAGCGCCATTAGGCAGCTGTCTCGACAATGCTGTCAACGCATTTTTTGAAGTTTGTTTTGCGGCCTCGCAATGGCAGTAGCGTCACGCAAATCTGCATCGATCCGCTATTTCGCTCACTCCTGCCACCAAACGCGACGCTGTAATATCCAACAAACATTTAGACGTGCCCCCTGATTTCTAGAACCCATCACATAACCGTCATCGAGTCGCTCGCCAAGTGGATAGAAGGCACAATCGCGCGGTTCCGCTCAGGCGTGAAGAACTCGCGAGTCATCGAACTGAACGACACTAACCACTGCGTGTTCATAGTAGACGAAGCGTTGGTCGTTCGAGAAACGCGCAAAGTTCTTGCTTGATTCTTGCTTGATGAAGCGCAGCGAAGTCGAGGAATCCCGTGATCTTACCTTGAAGGGAGCGCAACGGGATCCCTCGACTCCGCTCGGGATGACTAAGACTAGCCTCGCGCGGCCGTGGACGTCGATGTCAAGACTCAACTGAAGCGGCAGATTGCCGGCGTTTCTTGGCTTTCAGGAACTTGCACGGGTCCGAAGCAAGCCCGTTCTTGTTCGCAGACGCCGTTCTCGCTATGCTGAAATGTAAAATCACTCGAAGCAAGGCTCGCTGCGATCCGCGCCGAGCAAGTCATCGACGAAATCGAGGGCGAACGAAAAAATTCTGGGTAGATTGAGGGTTGCATGAACTCGTCTTCTTCAATATCGCAATCGGGATGTGTTCCGAGGCTTCCACGGGTTGTTTCGTGGGAAGAATGGGAAGCTGGTCGCGCTGCGCGACGCGCAGCGGCGATGCGGATCACCGGCGGGAAAATACTTCGCCGCGTAGCCGGAAACCCGCGAAAGGACCGATTGCTGCGGCGGCTGTATCAAGGCGAGCGGGGGCTGTCTTTCCAAACCGATGCCGAGAATGGAGCGGCTGGGGGAAGCCGCGACATAGACGCATCTAATGTAATTTAGGCATCCAGTCCGCCACAGGACGGACTCACCGTGGCGAACCTGACGGGTCGTGCAGGCTTCCCAGCCTGCCTGGTCATTAGCGACTAGGCTCGCCACGGCGAGTCCGTCCCTGTGGCGGACAGGATGCCAGTTCGACGAGACAGGCAGGATGCCTGTGTTACGACCTCTCCAGATTCCGCCGAAAAAGTTTCACGAAATTTTTGCTGCCGACTGAATCACGACCCCAAAGCAGGCCGCGCTTGCTTGCCGAAAACGATTGGCAACAGAGCGATTGCCCGGGCTGGAGAAATCTCTTGCCGTTTAGATCAAAAACAGAGATGTCTCGACTTCGCTCGACATGACAAAAAAGAAGAAGGCTTACGCGCGCGCGGGCGTTGATGTCGATCTGGCGGATAAACTCAAGCGACAGATTCAACCGCTGGTCAGGCAAACGCACGGGCCGCAAGTTCTGGGCAAAATCGGCGGCTTTGGCGGATTGTTTCGCGCGAATTTTCCAGGAATGCGCGAGCCGGTCCTAGTCGCAAGCATTGACGGTGTGGGAACGAAACTAAAGATCGCGTTTGCGCTGGACAAGCACGACACCGTCGGCGCCGATCTGGTGAATCATTGCGTGAACGACATCGCCGTTCTCGGCGCGCGTCCGCTTTTCTTTCTCGATTACATCGGTTGCGCGAAACTCGAACCGGACGTTTTCCGCCAATTGTTGCGCGGTTTTTCTCGCGCCTGCCGATCGGCGGGCTGTGCACTGCTGGGTGGTGAAACAGCGCAACTGCCCGGAATGTATCGAAAAGGTGAATACGATCTCGCCGGCTGCATTGTGGGCGTGGTTGATCGCGCGAAGATCATCGACGGCCGGAAAATCAAACCAGGCGACATAATTCTCGGGCTGGAATCGAATGGCTTGCATACAAACGGCTACTCGCTGGCCCGAGAAATCTTTTTTAGCAAAATGCGGCTGAAGGTTACTTCGCGGCTGCCAAGATCTGCGATCAGCGTTGGTCAAGAATTGTTGCGCGTGCACAAAAATTATCAGCCGCTCCTGGCAAAGGTTCCTAGCGGCGTGATCAAAGGCCTCGCCCACATCACCGGCGGGGGTCTCATCGACAATCTGCTGCGGATTCTCCCTCCCAATTGCGATGCGGTCATCGAAACGAAAAGCTGGCGTGTCCCGCGCATCTTCCAAATTCTCCAGCAAAACGGAAACATCGATTCCAGCGAGATGTATCAGGTCTTCAACATGGGCATTGGGATCGCGGCGATTGTCGCGGAGCAAAATGCACAGCGCACGACGTCGCTCTTGAGGGCAAAACGAATTGGCCGCATCGAGCGCGGATCAGGAATAGTGCGTTTGTTGTTCTGAGGCGAAGGATAGCGCACGTGTCAACAAGGAGCGACGGCTTGGGCAGCCGTCGAAATTAAAACATGACGGCTGGGAAGGGTGTTAATATACTTGACTGACCGTCTTCGCATGCTACAGTTGGCACATGACACCGAAAACGTTTCTTGAGGCAGTCCAATATTTCTCGGACGCCGACAACTGTTTCAATTTTTTGGTCGCGTTGCGCTGGCCGCGTGGCGTGACCTGTCCGCAATGCGGTTCCAAGAAAATTACGTTTCTTGAAAACGCGAAACTGTGGAAGTGCCGCAACGCGCATCCGAAGCAGAAATTTTCCATCAAAGTCGGGACGATCTTTGAGGATTCGCCCATTGGCTTGGAGAAGTGGTTTCCGGCAATGTGGCTGACCGCCAACTGTAAAAATGGAATTAGTTCTTACGAGCTTTCCCGCACTCTTGGCGTCACTCAAAAGACCGCGTGGTTCATGTTGCAGCGCATTCGATTGGCAATGCAGAAGGGCGGCGGCCTGTTTAAAGGCGAAGTCGAAGTTGACAAAACTTTCATCGGCGGACGCGCGCGGAAGATGAACGCCAAGCAACGTGCGCGTCGCAAAACTCAAGGTTCCGGCCAATGGAATCTGGAGCCTGTGCAAGGCGTTCTGGAACGCGCGACGGAAGGTCAACCTTCCCAAGTGCGATTGTTCCACGTTACGCGTCCAAATCGCAAGCAACTTGATCCTAACGTTCGCAAGCACGTCGAGAAAGGAGCCGATATTTTCACCGATGCGCTCAAATCTTACAACGAACTTAGTGATGAATATCAGCACAAGGTTATCGATCATGCGGAGTGCTACGCGAAGGGGCGCGTTCACACAAACGGGCTGGAAAACTTTTGGAGTCTGCTCAAACGCGCCCGTGGGGGAACGTATGTTAGTGTCGAGCCGTTTCATTTGTTCCGGTATCTGGATGAACAAGCGTTTCGATTCAACGAGCGGAAAGACAATGACGCTGGCCGATTCGCTAAGGCGCTCCGTGGCATCGTTGGGAAAGGATTGCGATATGCGAAGCTCATTGGTGGTGAGGGTATTTACCGTCTCCCGACGTGGCAGACCTAGGCTTTCTTAGAGACGTTATTCCGAAATAGATGACGCTAATTACAAAGACGCTAGCCGCAATATATACTGCGATGTCCGACTTATCAGAATTGCAAAACAAGTCGGATATTTTGTCACGAAGCGTTGACCGCTGGAATGCGATATACATCGGTGCTCTGGTTTTTGCACTAATAGCAGGCGCGCTCACCTTACTAGCGACACAACAATTAATTTCTCGCGGCAAGAAACTTTCAGCAGTTAATGCCGATATTTCTCGCGAGAAAGAAACCGAAAGTAGTGAACGCGCTTCAAAATTGGAGAAGGAAGTCGCTGACGCTCGGACCATGCAGGCCGAAGCCGAAAAGGCACTGCTCGAATTACAAGAAAAAATGCGTCCTCGGCATCTTCCCGAACGAGACAAGTTTGTTTCATTCTTGAGGGAGTATAAAAGTGGACCGTTAGAAATTCGGTATTCCGGCAACGACGTTGAATCGAGAAACTTCGCGACCGAAATTGAAAAGGCGTTTAAAGACGCTGGATGGAACGGAGTCCACCTTAATAATAACGTACTGATCTTTCCACAGCCCGTAGGTCTAATGTTTCGGTTCAAATCAGCCGATTCAATTCCCGAGTATGCCGGTGCCGTGCAAAAAGCGTTCGAACTGATTGGAATGCCAATTCGGAGGGGAGAAACAGACCCAAGCGAGCAAACCGGGGCATTAATTTTAATAGTAGGTGCAAAACCATGAACGAAGAAATTGAGCGCCAAGAAGGGGAAGAAGCAGCCAAGCGGTTTATTCGCGTTGCCAAGAAGGTTGTGACCGTACCGAAGTCCGAAGTGGATCGGCGCGCAAAAGAGTGGCGCGAAGCGCGCGAGGCGGAGACTAGCGAGACAGCGAGCGAATAGCGCTTTCGCCCTGTCACGGCAGAGGCAGAATAGACCAACCGCAAGGTCAGTCAAGTATATTAATACCCTGGGAAGCCGTCATTCCTTGAAATGCGCTACCCAGGCAACTGCGGCGACGCGGGATCGGGCGCGTTCACTGGAACTTGGACCTCTGGGGCTGCTGTTGGCGCAGCGACTTTCCCTTTGCGCAGGACCCGCTCCAGACCCGCGCGCTGGGCTGCAAGATCAACCAACTCGGCCACTCGCGATTTTAATGCGCGCGCTCGCGTTGCAAGAAACACGAGAAAAAGCGCGTAGGGAACGATGAACCACAGATCGACATGAGAAATATTGATCTGCCGATACACCAACAGCGCCAACGCAATGAGGTTCAAAATCACAGTGGTAGTCACCAGCCGGTCCCGAAGCCTCACACGGGTTAAACATTTCCCGCTGCCGTGGTATTCGGTCACAGTTTGGTTTGAAGCGTAATGCTCCACCAGAAATTGCCGTAGATTTGAATGTCCCACTCGTTCCATCCGCTGTCGGTCGAATAGCGCCAGCCTTCTTCGTCGAGTAACTGAAACATGGCGCCAAGCAAATAGTGGCGGTCCCTCCCCTGCTCGCTCCAAAAATTTCGGCGACTCAGGCTCCCTGCGAAGCGGGCGCGTTCCGGGAGATACTCATGCCGTCGAATCACGCTTGCTGGTGTGCGCTTGAAGCGCAGCCAGGTAAAGTAGCGCGAAAATCCGCGGACAAGCGGCTGCGCAAATGCCAGCAGCATTACCAGCAGGCGTGCGCCCACCGTGTCGAATTTCGGTTCGATTTGTGTTCGCACCATGTATGAAAGCGCCACGCAAAGAGTTCCGCCCAACATGAGGTAAGGGACGATGCGCAGCGCCGGCAGAAAAATTCCCAGCCCAAAAAGAAAAATCGTCAGCGCGATCCACTCAATGCTGCTCAGATACGCGGCGACATCTGATTGCGGCGCCGGATAAATCGACTGAAAAAATCCTTCGCCGAAAATTCCGTGATAAATCACCGGACGATTAATGAACCAGCTGAAGCGCGGCGTCCCATAAATTTGGCCGCGCCATTTCGCGGTGCCAGTCGGACCGAAAAAAATCAAATGTTTGAAGCGGAGCAAAGATTCCGCTTCGCCATAGCCATCCTGTTGTTTCAAGAAAGCGCGAAGCGTAAACCGCCGATAATGCCAGACAATTGCAGTTGGACTA
>QHOF01000180.1:5659-8805 GCA_003219335.1 Verrucomicrobiota bacterium
GCCGGCCTGCTGAATTCGCCAGCAAAAATCGACATCGTCCCCAGCCTTGTGGTACTCGGGATCGAAACCGCCTACGCCTTCGTATGCCCAGCGATAAAAGGCCATGTTACAGCCTGGGATGTGCTCGGCGATTGTGTCGGTAAGCAATACATGACTAGGGCCGCCGGGCGCCGCTGCAACACATGCCTGAATCCAATTTTGTGCCGGTGGCGTGATGTCCGGTCCACCCACTCCGGCGTAATCGCCGCTTACGAGCGCGCCGATCAAATAATAGAGCCAGTCCACGTCCGCCATGCAGTCGGAATCGGTGTAGGCCAACACGTCGCCCTTGGCCGCGGCGGCTCCGGTGTTGCGGGCGTGACTCAATCCGTGATTGCTCTGGTGAATGTAGCGCACCCAGGGAAACTGCGCGGCAACGTATGTCGTGTCGTCAGTCGAACCGTCATCGACCAGAATCACTTCATACTCGGGATAATTGAGTTTGCCTAACGACTNNNCGCGCCGTTGTACGAACAGACAATTACTGAGACGAACGGCGTCCGGGGTAGCGGGCGACGCGGCAAAGCGGAATCGTTGCGCCCCAGTTTTTCTTCGAGCGTGTAGAATGCTTTCTTTGGTTCGCGCTCGCGCGTGACGATGCCAAATGCCCAATCGCTGATTTCCTGGCCGCCAGTGAACCATTCGTCGGTCCACGTAAACAGAATGGTTCCGGCAAGGCCGCACCTGACCACGCTGTCGATATGCCAGCCGAGCATCTCCGCCTGCTCGTTCTGTGAATGCCGGATGGTGTCCATGCCGAATTCGCCCAGGATCAGCGGACGTTCGCCGGTGAGATTTTGCAGCCGCAGCAGGTAACCCTCGAAATCGCGCTGGTTGTGCAGGTAAACATTGAAACAGCAGAAGTCGGCGTTCTACGGCAGGAGATATTCCGTTGGCGGATACGTGGCATAGGAAAAGAGCGCCTCCGGATCAATTGCGCGGCCAATCCGAATCAATTCCTCTACAAATTCAATCACGCGACGCGCGCCGAGCCAGCGTGCCATGGTGCTGGAGATTTCGTTCCCAACGAGGTAACCGAAAATTGCCGGATGCCCCGCGTGCGCCTTAACGGCTGTGCGAACGTGCTCCGCAATTTGTTTGCGGAGCGATCGTTCACGCAGGAACTCGATATGTTTTTCCCAAGGCAGCGTCACCAGCACGCGCATCCCGGCAGCAGCGCAACGCTCCAGGAACCAGCGGGGCGGCGCATGATAAATCCGCACAACATTCAGACCAGCCCGCCGCATGAGAGCCAGATCAATATCGACCTGCTCCGGTCGGCCAAGATAGTTGCCTTCCGCATCCGGCTTGTACGTAACGCCTTTGACAAAAAACTTCCGGTCGCCGTCGGAAAAAAATTTCGCCGCAGGGCGAACTCGCGCGCTGGGTATGGTTGTCATGTCCAGCGAAGCCGAGACATCTCTCGGCGTTTGATGGGATTCAATCAAGAGATTCCTCGACTTCGCTCGGAATGACAAAAGGGAAATGCCCGGCTGCAGCAAACCAAGATTGCAGGCGGCACGCCTGCCACTACAGTTCGCCCAGCGCTTCGCGCATTGCCGCGCCAGTCCGCTCGATATCTTCCGGCGTGTGCGCAGTCGAGATGAATCCAGTCTCGAATTGCGACGGCGCGAAATAAATGCCGCGTTTCAGACATCCGTGGAAAAATCTGGCGAACATTTTTAGATCGCTTCGCTGCGCCCCTGCGAGATCGACAATTGGTCCTGCTGCAAAGAACAAACAAAACAACGAACCGAGCCGGTGAAACGTGATGTTGAGCGTCGCGTCTTTGATTGCGGCCCGCGCGAACTCTTCAAATTGCGCGCCCATTTCTTCGAGCAATTTCCAGCCGTTGATTCGCGCAAGCTCGCGCAGCTGCGTCAGACCGGCAGCGAGCGCGAGCGGATTGCCCGACAACCTCCCGGCCTGATAAACAGGACCATCTGGCGAAAGCTGATCCATGATTTCGGCGCGCCCGCCGAATGCGCCAACCGGTAATCCGCCACCGATTATTTTTCCGAGCGCAGTAAGATCAGGGTTAACTCCGTAAATTTCCTGCGCACCGCCGCGTGCAACACGGAATCCAGTAATCACCTCGTCGAAAATTAAAAGCGCACCGTTTGTCGTGCATTCCTCTCGCAACGCAGACAAAAAATTCTCTCTCGGAAAATAAAGACCGGCGTTTGCGGGAATCGCCTCAAGAATTACTGCTGCGATTCCATTTTTATTTTTCTGAAACGTTTTTCTCACCAAGTCGGCGTTATTGAATGGCAGCGAGATTGTGAGATCGGCAAACGCGCGCGGCACACCTGCGCTGCTCGGCCGGCCGTGTGTGAGGGCGCCGCTGCCGGTTTTCACCAGGAGCGGATCCGCATGCCCGTGATAACAGCCATCGAACTTGATGATTTTATCGCGCCCGGTGAACGCGCGAGCGAGGCGGATGCACGACATCGTGGCCTCGGTACCGCTGTTCACCATCCGCACCTTATCGATCGACGGCATCCAATCGCAGATCAATTCTGCCATTTCGACTTCGAGCGGATTGGGAATTCCAAAACTCAATCCGCGTATGGCAGCGTCGCGCACCGCTTCGACGACGACTTTCGGCGCATGACCGAGAATCGCCGGTCCCCAGCTACCGACGTAATCGATGTATTCATTTCCGTCGACATCCCGAATCCGCGCGCCTTCCCCGCGCGCTACGAAAAACGGCTCCCCACCTACATTGCGAAATGCGCGCACCGGTGAATTGACGCCGCCGGGAATGCGTTTCTGCGCCCGCGCGACAAGTTCGGAAGAACGCGAGGTCACCCGCCGAACATAATCGTTAAATGGTTAAATCGCTAAATCGTTTACCGATCACATTCGTCGGTACGAATCGCTTCGCCGCGTTGACACGGTGTGCTCCAACGTTACGCTCATTTCTCACACAACCGGCGGGGTAGCCAAGTGGTAAGGTCGCGGTCTGCAAAACCGCTATTCGCGGGTTCGATTCCCGCCCCCGCCTGTTTTCATAGGTAAAAGTGTCGGAAATCACCCCGAAAAGTGGCTGAGTCACAACAAAAGTCACAACAAAGTTGCTGATGTCCTGCGTTGTTCGCTAACGT
>QHOF01000181.1 GCA_003219335.1 Verrucomicrobiota bacterium
CAAAATCTTTGGCGTACGGATATCCGGAACTGCACCGATCGGCGGTTGACAGGCAGCCCCGCCTCGGCTGCAAAGCGTTCAAATAACACCTGGGCCGGACCTGCCGTTTCGACAAGCCACGGCGCCGAACTCGTGTAGTGAAGGATGCAGTTTAGGTCATTATTATCCTGCTCGTCGAAGCGCCACGACGCTCGGTTCCAATGTTCGCATAACTCCGCGATCTGGCGGTGGAGAAGGAAATTGATGGCCGATTGGTCCCAAAACCGGTACGTTCCGCTCCAACAATTTAAGAACTCGACAGCGCGCTGAAAAAAATGTTCCTCCCTGAGCGCATCGAGATTCATCAACATTACCCCGCAGTTAAAGTAAGCGACTTCGGAAGGAAGATTCATCGCGCCTGCTATCTTTCGCGAGTCATCGCCAAGCGTCAGAGTCTCCGAATCAGGAACAGCGGCAAGAATCTTGCCCGGCGGCAATTCAAGATCAAAAAGCTTCGAGAGATCGCGGAATACTAGGACATCGCAGTCTAGATAGATCACGCGTGGTACGTTTAGCGAGCGTGGCAGCAATATCCGGCAATAAGTCATGTGGGATTCGCCCGGCCCGAGCGTGGCACCGCGAAATACGGATTCGTCTATGGCTACGAACTCCAGGCGAACCGGCTTTGCAAATCCGTCAACGAGTCGCTCCAGCATCTCCCTTGATGGCTGAGAAATGCCTCCATCGAGTACCCACAGATTGACACTTCTTTTCTCGCTCACGTGTCTCAATGCGCTCGCGACTGCGCAATACAGCCCGGGGAAGTAGCGCTCGTTACTGGCTAGGGCAACAACAACTGGTTGCATTCTCTCAGGCCAGCGCCCCGTAATCACGTTCGCAAATGACTCGTCGTGGAAGATGCGCTTGAACACATATCGTCCGTTCGTGTAGACCTCATCAGCCTTTTGCTTGAGCATTCGTCTGCGATGCGAGACAAAATTTGACTGAGTTCACGGTGGCCCACTTTCATCCAAAGATAGTGGCGACGCACGCCTAACCAGAAAAGGAGGGTGCGCGGATAAGTCTTAATCCATACTTGGTCGCCGGAGAAAAAAGATCCGAGGAATAGCTTCGCAAGATTTCGCAGTCTTGGCCAGCGGCCCTTATGCATCGGAAAAGTGGACCATTGCATCAGTAACAGGTTTCTCAGTTCGAGAGAATCCAAGTAGTCGGTTGTTGAATGACCTGACCATGTCGCCTGGTGCCGATGCCAGACAATGCTGTCTGGCTCATAAATGCAGCGCCACCCACGGCGCCATGCTCGAAAACAGAGATCCACATCTTCGCAGTACGCCGGTACAAACAGCGGGTTGAAACCACCGAGCTCAACAAACTTGTTTCGGTCCACAGCCATGAAACCGCCAGAGCTAAAGAAGGTGTGACAAGTCTGCTGATGTTGCGTGTCGAACTTCCAACTGTAAAAACCGTTTTTAAACTCTAGGCGGGCAGGGCCGCTGGTAACCTCGCCTTCATTCCAATCATAGCTCCGCGCCGAAACTGAAAAAACATCAGGCGATTCGAAGTGCTTTATCAATGGAGCGATAAAATCGCGATCGACCTTCAAATCATTGTTCAGAAGCACTAAAACGTCTTCAGTTCTTTTGCGCGCCAGCCAGTTATACGAAAAGAGAAAATCGTTTTTCGGCGCGACGACAACCTGGACTGAGGGGAATTCGCGTTCAATCCATGTCACATCGTCACGAGTGCTTTGGTTATCGAGGACCACAACGGTGCAGGTGCCGCGGACGTTCTTTGCGGCCGCGCAAGCCGTGGGCAGCAAATGCTCCAAATGCTGTTTCCCGTTGTAATTCAGGATCGCGAGGCAAACAGATTTCATCGGTGCGCACGCGCTGCCACAAGTTTTTCAATCTCGCCAACGAAAATCCCCCGCAACCGGTCAGAATTAAATAGCGTCTCATGCAGGTGTAGCGCCTCTTTTGACAGCTTCTCATGCAACGCTGTGACTGCGGCGATCTCACGGCAAAGAGAAATCACTGCGCCAGCGTCGTCGGTGCTCACAACCGCGGCACCGCCGTGTTCTCGGGCCACGCGAACCGGTGTGCAATACTTCGGTCCCCAAAGAATCACAGGTTTTCCGAATGCGACGTAATCAAGGAACTTGGTGGTGAAACTGGTGCGCACGAAGAGTTCATGTTCCCTCTCGAAGCTCATCACCACGAGGAGCGCGTCGGCGCTGACCAGCACCTCTGCGGCCTCCTCGGGCGGCTTGAAGCCGAGATAGGCCCCGCGCGCTCGCGCACGCTCAAGAAGTTGTTTCGGCCAGTCCGCGTTTGGGCCGACCACCACGATTTCCAAATCGCTCGTGGCCTCGATCTGTTCGATTAGCGAGCAGAGCATCCGCCCATAGAAATTTTCCACCGAGCCCACATAGACTAGCCGGAATTTTCCGTTGGACGCCGGCCAGGATTTTTCCACTGCCCCACGAGATTTTCCCGGCATCGGGTAAATCACATGACTATTGGAGTGCGGCCCGAGCATCTCCTGCATCCCATCGCTGGTGCAAAACGCCAGATCGCACGCAGCGTAAAGTCCCCGGTAGCGTCGGCTCAAGATGGCCTGTGTCGCTTTGTGACCGCAATGACCTTTCATCTCGGGGAACCAATCGAGAAAGAGTCCCGCCAGAGGCAATCCATGACGTTGCGCCGTTTTTCGAGCGATGTGAGATAAGCCGCATTCTGCCAGCGTAAGAATAATATGCGGCTGAAAACGCTGCACCGCGTCTTCCAAAGCTTTATTGGCTGTGAGTGGCCAGACGAGATTTTCGTAATCCTTCGTCCACGCAGCTACTCGCGGTCCAAATCTGCTCTTTCTCAATCGATGAATGAGATACGGCAACCGCAGTGGGGTATGCTGCACCACAAGGTCCTGGGCAAAATCGGCGTTGCTGGCAACGTGCAATTCAAACGGAGAGCGCTCCACCAATTGCCGGTACATGACAATGCGCACGCCGCAGTCGTTTTTGGGAGGCACAATGCTAACGAGTAGCACCCTTAACTTTCCTTGTGACTTCAAACCCGCTCCGTCGTTTCGATGGAAGTTAGGCATCTTGCCTGATTCGGCCGTTGGCTTTACAGTTCGCCGGGTTGCAAGCGCCGCTTAAGCGCGTCGCGGTAAAGCACGTGCCGCATCCAGTTCACATAATGTCGGGAACAGTAGCTCCCGTCGTTGATGTTGCGAGAACGGAACCTGTGGACGTCATCGAACTCCACCAGGCTCAATTGCTCTGGAAAAAATTCTCCGCCGAGCTTGATGGCGACAGCAATGATGGTCTGCTCACAACGGCTATCGTGAGGATCAGTCAACGCATCGTGCACCATGCTGCGCAAAATCTCCGGCGCCATAAGCTCGCCATGCAAAGTTACGATTCCGCTGTTAATAAACGGCGGCTCCAACACTTGTGGGCAATGCCGCAGCGCCATCTCTCGCCGCTGATGGCAGTTGTTCTCGCGCAGCGCCCGAGGTTTGTCCCATAACGCTGGATCGCCCAAAACCGACGCCGGATCTTTGAACCAAAGGATATCAGCGTCGACGAAGAGCACCGGCTGTTTCCGTGCCTGGGTCACAATCGCGGCAAGCTTGAGACCGTAAGGACTTTGTCGAGCGTAGTCCGCCAATTCCCGGAAACCAGCAGACGAAGCGGCCGTGCAAACTTCTTGCCGCGTTAACACCGTGAGCGGCCCGGGCCACCAGGCAAAAACCTCAGCAAACTCTTCCGCCGACCAACTGCCGTCCGATACCACAGTAATTTTCGGCAACAAACTCCATGAATGGAACAACGAAAACAAACTTTCCCGCAACATCAGCCAGTGCGCGCGGTCGCTGATCGTCAGGTAGCAGAAGTTCGCAACGGGTTTGGCTGGTTGAGCAGAAATGGGCCAGCGCGAAAGAACGGTTTGCGCGATCTCGCCGAGCCGCACAGAGATATTCATTCCGCTGAAAGGCCGCAGAAGGCCAGGAGCAAATTTTCGCGCGAACACCTTTCGCTGCGCGGAAAGAGTTGATCGTCCATTTGCAGTCGTTGCACGTCCAACGACGTTTGCCTGGGAGTTGATCGGCGTGCAACAAAGCCAGCGCATCGGTCCCGGGCGCAATTCGTCGGCATACTGCTTCAGGTACGGCAGCAACCAGAGTCTTCGCCAAAGCGCGCGAGGTTCGTGGAAGTCCCAAAACGTTCGTGCCCGAGTTCGCACTTCTTCGACAATATGGCTCGATTTCAGCCGGGAGAAAACAATCTCGCTGAGCCGTTCATCGATGAAATCGTGAATTTCGACGATGATGTGCGCATTTGCCAAACCGGGAACCGTCTCGGGATTCAAGAGNNCTCTCCTTCTGCGCCTTCAACATCCACCATGACCAGTGAAGTCTGACCATTGCCTATCGCCGCGCGGAATTGTTCTTGTTCGCAATGCCCCATTATTTTGACCCGCGATCGCAGTCCGTTCAGTTCCACATTGCGAGCGAGAAGTGTTCGTCCTTCTTCGCTGCTTTCTAATGCCGTCACAGCCGCCTGCGGCCATAACACGGCACAGCCCACTGCATAATATCCTTCCCCAGCTCCCACATTGATTATGCGATCGAAAGAAATAGCAGACCATTTTACAAGGAAGGGCGCGATCTCCAATTCGTAAACGCCCATGATTTTGGGAGTGGAAGCGCCGCACACAGATTCGCCGTCATACCGCATTCCCTTGAATGGCCCACCCACCACAGTTTGGGATTTCTTTAGCCGCTCGAGGAACTGGGGAGCTGTAATCGAGCGCCGAAATCGTGCAGAGGGATAAAATGAGATTACCGCCACAATTTTTTAATTCCGCTTTCCGGTCAACGGAAGCCGTAAGCGGTTTTCACGGCAGAACTCCTTTCGCCGAGATCAACCAATTGATCACAATTCGCCACAGCGCTGAAGCGGTGAGCAGCCACGACCATAGTGATTTTGCCTGCAAGACCGCGCAAAGCCTCGAGCAGCTTTGCTTCAGTGGCCACGTCCAGCGCGCTGGTTGCTTCGTCCAGAATCAAGAGAGACGGACCATGATAAAGCGCGCGCGCAAGACCGATCCGCTGGCGTTGGCCTCCAGAGATGCGGACACCACGCTCACCTACATTGCTATCGAAGCCATCAGGTAATTCGACTTCGATAAAGTCGAGTAGCTGCGCCATCGCGCAAGCTTCGCGTACGCGCGCAGGATCGATCTCATTTTCCGACAGGCCAAACGCGACGTTACGTGCGATCGTGTCGTCGATCAGAAAAATATCCTGTGGCACATAGCCGATGGTGGCTTGCCACGAGGGCACCAGTGCAGGCGTAAGTGGTCGGCCGTCAATCAGCATCTCGCCCGTCATTGGATGGTAAAGGCCAAGCAACAAATCGACCAGAGTTGATTTTCCCGCCCCCGTTGGCCCAACCACACCGACCGAAGTATTCTTGACGATCGTCAGAGAAAACCCATTCAGCGCCAGCCGGGACGTGCCGGGATATCGAAAACTGACCTCGCGCAAAGTGATGGCGTCATGCCAACGAAAAGGCGTTTCTGATGCGAGAGCGCTGCTACTCGTGCCCGGCAAAACCGACCTGTCAGTCTCCGCGGCCATAAATTCGTCATACACTTCGTCGACCGCATGACCCATCGAGCTGATCTGAGTGAGCTGACCGTAAAGCAACTGGAGCGAAGGTAGCAGCCGATAACCTGCAAGGGCCATCACCCCGAGATTCGGAAGAATATCGGAGAAATCGCGCCCTCTCGCTGCGAGCAGCAACACAGCCACAACCAAACCGCCGAAAGCGAGCGGTTCTACGAGATAGCGAGCACTATTGGCGAAAACAGGCAGTCGTGCATACATTCGCGCGAGAACCGCTGAATGCTTGGCGAACCGGCTGAGAAAATGCTCTTCGGCGCGATGGACTTTGACTGGTTTAATTCCACCGAGCATCTGTTGCGCTTCGCGATAGGAGCCGGCTACAGATGTTCTTAAATTTTCATCCACCTCTCGACGTTTCCGCGTAAGGAGTCGGAAAATGATCACATAAAATGCGCCCAGCACGATTGCCGCCGACAGGGCGATCACCGGCTGAACCAAGAAAAGCGTCACCAAAAGAAGCACTGCAGTGAGCACACGGGCGACGCTGTCCAGAAACGGAAGGAGCACGCCGCTCGTATAATTCATCACGTCGGCAACAACTTTTTTGAGGAGATCGCCTGAGTTGCGCTGAAGAAAATACGTGTATGGCTGCGAGGCAATCCGGCGCAGAAGCCGAACTCTCAACCAGTGTGCGAAGTTTTGGGCATAACGAGTGCGCGCGTACTCGGCCACCAGGTTCACTACGTTGGACATGAGAAGGCCAGCGATGGCGATCACTCCGGCTACGAGGAGCAATTGCCGATTTTCCATCGGCGGAAACAGGCCCAGGAACCGCGTGCCAAAATGAGATCGACGGATGCGGTCGGGATCAGCGGCGATTGCCAGGAATGGAAAGATTGACGTGATACCGATGACTTGAAAGAACGCCTGCGCAAGAGAAAGCGAAAAAACGCTGACTAGTTTCGCTCTGCCGTATGGTCGCGCCAAAAAGAGAACGCGACCAATCAGATCGGAGACGTTATGGATAAACCGGGACAAGGCGGTTCCGAATTACACGTTCAAGAGAAAAATGGGCGCACCACATCCTGCAATGCGCAGGATTTCGGCAATTATCTGCGGAAAAACTCAGGTGTCAAAGAGTACTGGACTATTGCCCGCGGCGCCGGAGTCTTGGCGTAGGCGGACCTCCTCGATCAAGCGAGGAAAGATCTATGATCCGGACGCCTGCCGGTTCAAAATGGCGCTTGTTGTGCGTCGCCAAAGTATGGCCACGAAGCAAGGCTGTCGCGGCTATTAACGAATCCTCGCACGTCATTGTCCGCCTTCTCTTCTTGAGATCGGCCAGGAGCTCCTTCCAGCGAACCAGGATTGGCTCAGTCAGCTCTTCTATCGCAGGCGGAAACTTCCCCGCCGCGTCTGGGCGAGCCAGTCGGCGAGGGCTGCGCGGTGCGTCGCGGGCGCTTGCTGCAATCCGAATTCCAGCTCCGCTAGCGAAACCGCGCTTACTACAAGATCATTTTGGTCCGCGATCCAAGCTGCAAGCTTCGCTGGGATACGTTTGCGTTCCAACAACGAGAGCAGATCGGTGTCCAGGAGAACACTCACTTGAATGGTAATCGATGTCGAGCCGGAGCAGGCAGCGGCCCCGGACAGCGGGAAAGTTGCTTACGCAATTCTTTGCCAGAAATACCACGGCGGTTGCCTGGTTTGGGCGTGAGAACAATGCTGTTCTGTCCACCATGCAACGGACGCACCTCTACAATGCCGCCCTGTGATAACCCGGACACATCGCGCCACCATTTTGGGAGTGTGCTCTGACCGACTTTTGAAACCGTCACTGTATCGAAATGTTTCACCGATTTAAGGATTCCTTAAAAGCCGGCTTTGATCAACT
Source organism: Verrucomicrobiota bacterium (assembly GCA_003219335.1). Classification (GTDB taxonomy): domain Bacteria; phylum Verrucomicrobiota; class Verrucomicrobiia; order Chthoniobacterales; family UBA10450; genus Udaeobacter. Next base: position 7,532 of record QHOF01000181.1, read on the forward strand.
GATCACTGACCACTGGTGACTGATATCGAATCACCGATCACTGATAACCGATCACCGATCACTGGTTCCCATCCGCCCTGCTTCCAGATAGATTTTTCGGATTTTTTCCGCTCCTGCTTCGTTGTACAGGCAATTAAA
>QHOF01000182.1 GCA_003219335.1 Verrucomicrobiota bacterium
AACTGTCAGCGGAAAAAGGGCAAGAAAAAACCGATACCAATTATCCAGGACAGAAAACGTCGTAAGAAGGATGCCAATCACGACCATTGCGCTAATGGTGCGCTCACGAAAGAGGCCGGTGATGCGCGCATATTCGCGGTAACAAAGGAAACTCAAGACAGCGACAGCAAGGATCGTCCAGAATGCTCCGGCAAGAATCGGAAGCAGGATCGACATCGCCAACCAGATCCAGGAACGGTAGCGGTCCCACAGTTCTTTTGTTCGCTCTGCGCTCAATTTCGCGGCGCGCGTCACGGCCAGAATGACGACGGGTGCAAGCAAAAGGAGCGCGACGATCGCGATGCTCAGCACGACCGTGACAGGATCGTCAAAGGCATGACGAAACCCAAACAGCCGTTCGCCTGTCAGGTTGTTCATCTCAACGCACGCGCTATTCGATTCAGCCTGCGAACAATTGTGATTAAGCAACCGGCGACTATAAGCGCAAGGCTCAAACTCATAACGCCAACGTCAAGCTTATCGAAATGCAAAATCTGCCAGGCTCGCGGGACCGCGGCGGAGTAGAGGCAAATCACGGTGATAACCAACACCCGGTGTTGTTTCGCCATCGGTCCGCAAAACTCGTTAGGCGCGCCCGCAATTTTTCCGGCGGCTCGAATATAAGCAGTAAAGATCGACAGGATGGTCGCGATGTAACCGAGCGTAATATCTCCGCCCCACGCGAAACCGGCCCCGATGAAAACGGCGGCGTCCGAGACGCGGTCTGGAACTTCGTTGTAGAGTTCGCCGGTTTTTGACGCGCGACCGGAAGCGAGCGCAACCATCCCATCCAGCATGTTCGCAGTCAGGCGCAATTGCGCGCCGAGCGCGGCGATGAGCCACAAGATTCGATGGTAAGCGATCGAAGTCACGCCGAGGGCAATCCCCGCGACAATGCAAGCGCACATGCCGGCGATCGAAATTGCATTCGGCGAAACATTTCGTGCAGCGAGCCAAGCGGTCGCTGCCTGTGCCCATTTTCGATTGCGAGTGGCAATTGGGCGACGATCGACTGCCCTCTCAGGCATATCATGCATGACTGGCTGCACTGAACCGATAACAGCTTGCCCGGACGATGGGCAGAATAAAATCCGGCAGACGCGTGACGCATGCAATCCTGCCTGCGCGATCACAGTTTGGAGTTCCGCCTTTTAGGCAGCGGCCACGGCATGGCTCCCCCCGGCCGCGTAAACGCGGAACTCCAAGCATCGCGCGCGAACATGGCTGTAGGCGCTCCACACTTGCAGACAAGATTGCCTGCATCACATAATGCGCGGATGACTGTTCGCGAACGCGTTGCCAAGCTGGTAAAAGCCTGGCCGAAAGTTTACCCCAATGCGCATTGCGAACTGGATTTTCGCAACCCGCTCGAGCTGCTGGTGGCGACGATCCTCTCGGCGCAATGCACGGACAAGCGGGTGAACATGGTCACGCCTACGCTCTTCAAGAAATATCGGACTGCAAAAGACTATGCGAACGCGTCGCAGGCCGAGTTCGAGAGTGCGATTAAATCGACCGGATTTTATCGCAGTAAGACGAAAAGCATTCGCGCTGCCATGCGCGCAATCGCAGAGGAACATGGTGGGAAAGTTCCGGATACGATGGAGGAATTAAACGCGTTGCCAGGCGTCGGCCGCAAGACTGCGAATGTAGTGCTGGGCAACGCGTTTCATAAGAACGAAGGAATCGTGGTGGACACGCACGTGATCCGTCTCTCGCAGCGGCTTGGCCTGACGAAGCACAAAGACGCAGAAAAAATCGAGCGCGATTTGATGAAGCTGGTGCCGCACGAGCATTGGACAGACTGGAGTCACTGGCTCATCTGGCATGGACGCCGCCGCTGTTATGCCCGCAGGCCGGATTGCTCGAACTGCGAAGTTTTTCGCCTTTGTCCCAGCGGCAAAGTTTTCCTGCAAACAGGCGTGGCAAAAAAGCCGGTTCCTAGCCGATGCGTTTTTCTTTAGCGGGACTTGGCCGACTCGAAATTGCGCGAACGTGTTCCGTCGTGTTCTGCTTTTTGTCGTAGCCTTTGAAATTGCTCTTCGAGTTTTTTCAGATCTTCGTCGGAGAGATTTTCAACGTCCAGAAGTTGATTTCGCGCGCCTTTGAGTGCGCGGATCATCTCATCCAGTTTAAGATGAATCGCTTTGGTATCGCGGTTTTGGGTATTTTAAATGAGGAAGACCATCAGGAAGGTGACGACTGTGGTTGCTGTGTTGATGACAAGCTGCCAGGTGTCGGAAAAATGAAATGTAGGTCCGGTAAGCACCCAGACGAGAATAACGATCACCGCGCCCACAAAGGCCCACGCGCTGCCAAGGACGATCGCAGACTGATGCGCAAAGATGCGAAAAGCGTATTGGACCACCGCGAAAAAGTTTCCCTGGGCGGTGTGTTTGCGTAATTTCTTAACCTTGGTCTCGACGGCCATCTATTTAGTTTCGTAAACGCCTTTGGAATTGCGCGCGCTCCATTTTGATCTCGACGGCGCCTGGCCAGGTGAGCCGCTGCGTTTGCCTGCCGTCGATGCGCGCAAATGGGGGCCGCAACTGCGATTCTCTGCGCCGCCGCGCTTGATCGAAGAATTTTATCGCCAACACGAGATACATCTGGCTGCGCCGTTTCTGCTTTATGGGTCGGGGGACTTCCATCATTTAACGGGACTTCGATTGCGTCCGATTGCCGAACCGATCATTCTCGTTTCGTTCGATAATCATCCGGATTGGGATGTGCGCCCGCCGAAGTGGGCTTGTGGCGCATGGGTGAATCGCGCGCTAGCCTTTCCCCACGTTAAACACGTGGCGGTTTGGGGTTGCGGAAATTTTGAGTGCTGGTGGCCGCACCAAATTTTCGGGAACCGCCGCGCGGAGCGCGCCGGGATCCTGGGAGTGCATCCGGGGGCTGATGATCGCCCGGCGAAAGATCGACAACGGCGAGGCGCGATTCTTCGCGACAATTGGCGCGAGCATTTCGAAGAATTTTCGAAAAACCTCGCTTGCGAAAATATCTACATCACAATCGATCTCGACTGTCTGCGCAGGGAGGAGGCGGTGACGAACTGGGAGAGCGGCCGATTCACGATTGCCGATCTTGAGTGGGCACTGGGAAAGCTGTACGCGTCTTGCCGCATTATCGGTGGCGACATTTGCGGCGCGTATTCGCCGCCGAAATATGCTCGGCGCAAACAGCGTTTCGCCGCGGAATTCGATCACCCGAAGCTTGTACAACCCGGCCCGGAAAAAGCTCGCGAGACCAATCTGGCAGCATTGGAAAAATTGTGGCCAGGGCTAGCTGAACGGCAAGGCTAGCGAAGCAGCTTTGCTTCTACAGGCTAATACGGTGTCCAAAGCGCCAGAACACTGGCGCACTCCAAAACGTGGCCGTCTTCGCGGGTCTCATTAAGCGCTTGCGTTTTGGAGTGCGGCGGGCTCCGCCGCTTTCCAATGTGTCGCAGGGCAGCGGACGCTGAGGGCATCGATCCACCGCGAAAACTTCTCCTAGCTCATTGAAACCAGCATGATCCCGGCGCTGATGAGCAACGCGCCAAGCGTCAGGCGAAGGCTTAGTTTTTCCTTCAACACCACTGCGGCAGCGAGACTGATTATGATGACGCTCAATCCTTGAAACGGATAGACGTAGCTAAGATCGAGATGCCCAAGCAGGCCAAGTGTTACGAAGAAGTGGATGGTCATGGAGAAAATCCCGCAGCCGAGGAATAAAATAACCTGCGCGTCGCGAAATCCTCTGACGGCGGAAGATTCCATGGCGTGTTTTAGAAAAAGCTGGCCGGCCACAAATGCGATCAGCGCGATGGGAATAAGAAAAAATACGGGCCACCTCATAATTTCTCTTCCAATTGCGCGACTGGCCTCGCCGTCAGCAGCAAGCCAACGACTACAAGCGCGATGCCGCACCAGCGACGGGAGGAAATATTTTCGCCGAGAATAAGCCAGCAGCTCAGCGGGATCAGGACATCGACAACGCGCGAGAGCGGAAACGCGATCGAAAGCGGAATGTACCTCAGAACGTAAAGCCAGCTAAGCAAGCTGACGATCATTAGCGCCATCGCCAGCCAGATCAGGGGCGAAACCAACGCGGTTATGCCTGTCCATGACCAGACCTGCGAAAGGTTTGCCGTTTCGCTCGCGCCGCGTTTCTGGAGCAATTCGTAAACAAGCACGCAGACGACCCCGAATCCAAGTTGAAACCAGGGATTCGCAAAACCGGAAGGGCGATTCTGCATTCTCTTGTTTCTCGTGCCTTTTGTCATGTCGAGCGGAGTCGAGACATCTTTTACTTTCAGCAGGCAAGGCAAGGGAGCGAAAACAAGGCCAGAGATTCCTCGACTTCGCTCGGAATGACAAGGACGTCCTCAGGGCGACGTTCCGCGTTAAAGCTGGTCTGCGTTTGGGAACCGCCGCAGAACCGGGTCATGCCGGGTCGGGCCAAGATATTTGATGAGGCGGCGAAAGATCGGATTGAGCAGCGGATTGGTGTGCCGCACGTAGAGATCGAGCGGCACAAGCTCGCAATCCAGATGCAGCTTCGGTTCATAATTAAGCGGATTGCTGTAATAATATTTTAATCGCTGTTGCAGCGCCCAAGAGATGATGTCGCGCAGCGTGTAAAAATACAGATGTAGATC
>QHOF01000200.1 GCA_003219335.1 Verrucomicrobiota bacterium
TAGTTCCGCAACTTCGCTGTCGAACTTCGGCTCGATGCCGGTGACCAAGTCGTTGATGTACTTCTCGGCGTTCACTCCGGTCTTGGCCATTTTGACCTCGGTCTGGTAGTCGTCCCACGATTTGTAACCGAGCCGCAGCGCGATCTTGTTCCGGAGCGCAAGCATTTGGTTCAGAACAGGAACGTTTGTGTCTTTGGCGAGCGTCTCGCGGATGAGATAAAGTTGCTTGCGCGTGGCTTCGCTCTTGGCGTTCTCCTCCACCGTATTGAACTGCCAGGTCACATTTGCCATCACCGTGTAAACGTCATCACCGGTCTTAATGCCGGGCGAGGCGAAAAAACTTTCCGGCAGCCCATCCAGATCAGCCTTGCTGAACATCACCGGGGCTGTCGCCTTCACGATGTTGGTATCGAAATCGGTCCCGAGCTTGGACAATTCTTTGCGCAGCTGCTCGACTTCCTGGCGCTGATCGGGCGGCAAATCCAAGCCAGCCCGCCGATAGTCGCGCAATGTTTCCTTGAGCAGCTTTTCGTCTTCCCCGGTGAGCTTCGGATGCGTATCCGCGAAAGTTTTGATGGCTTTGTAAACGTCCTCGCGATAATCAATCCCGACCGCCCATTCTTGATACGCCTTCACCGCGTTCTCCGCCGCGGCGCGCATCGCCGGATTCGTGTTTGTTTCCCTGATGATTGTGGTCTTGTTCGCCGCATTTCCGGCCTGATAAGTAAGATCGTCGAGCGCGACGACGGTGCTTTTGAATGTGACCTTCTTGAGATTCTGCGAGCCGATTTCGTGCAGCGCCTTGTTCGCCTCGGCGATGGCGTTTTTCATCATCACCTCGACCGCCTCCGGCGTTTGCTCCCAATCGGGGATCGTTAAGACCGCATTCGCCTTCGCCGCCGCGGCTCGGAAGTCATCGACTGTTTTCAATTCACCCGCGCAAAGATCTAAACGCCAAGCCGCGAGGATGAGTGAGATACAAAGAAACGCAGATTTTTTGGAGATGTTCGACATAAGAGTGACAGCTAAATCGGGCACAGATTTACACAGATTTTCACAGATCGCAGAAGGAATTTTGCTGAATCTGCATTTCATCTGTGTTCATCTGTGGCGAGAACCTGCATTTCGGGGAATACACGCCACAGATGATTCACAAGTTTTTTGTCGCCTTTATTCCAATTTTTGTCGCGATTGATCCGATTGGATTAGTGGCGGTATTTATGGGACTCGCTGGGAGCGCCCCGCGCGAACAGCGCCAGCGCGAGGCCTCGGTGGGAATTTTCACCGCGCTTTGTGTCGCAGTCGGCTTTGTATTTCTTGGGAAAATTATCTTTGTCGCGCTCGGAATTACCGTAGCCGACTTTCAGGTCGCAGGCGGTCTGATTTTGCTTGGCTTGGCGGGACGCGAACTGCTCAATCTTGCGCCAGCCGATCGCGGAGCGAGCGACGACTTCGGAGTTGTCCCGCTTGGGATGCCGCTGATCGCGGGGCCGGCGCTGCTGACCGCGCTGCTCATTCTGGTCGATACTGTGGGCCTGGTGTTTACGCTGGTGTCGCTTTTGATTAACCTCGCTCTGGTTGCGATTGCGTTCTGGAATGCCGATCAGGTCGCGCGCTGGATGGGCCGACAAGGATTGCGTGGCGTATCGAAAATAATCGCCCTGCTTCTCGCGGCGATTGCGGTGAGCCTGATTCGCCGCGGCTGGCAGGGAGTGTAGGATCGACGTCTCCGACGCGATGCTCTGGAGCGCACTGCCTGTCGATGCGAAAGTTTACCGTATGCTAAAATCCTATCTAGGATTGGCTACGGTCGCGTTGGTTCTTTTCGGGTTCGGATTTGTCAGTCTGGCTGCGCTTCCCATTCTGAAGCCTGTGAAGAATGCATGGTTACTAGTAATTCCCGGCCTCGCGGTTACCGGCGGATTGAGCGCTTTAAGCTCTCGCCATGCTGCGTACATGTCGGATGGTAGTCGCCATAACAGAGGAAAGCATTTGTTACGGCGTCCCAAGTCACACGCTTGTCGAACTCTTGTGGGTTGAAGTCAGCAGTCTGAAGGAGTGCCACTTCCGGCAAAGACTTCTAATCGCAAACAGAACCGGCGATCGAAAAATCAATCTTGAATACCACTTAGAGAACTTCGGTGACCTATTGGCCGTGGTATTGAAAAAGACTCGCAATCGCCAAGATGAATCTCCGATTCGGACGCGGTTTCACAGCTCACGAGCGGCTTCAGGATTGATTGTCGGCTTAGCCGTGGCTGGCAAACTGCTGGGGCCTGATCAGGTATTGCCTTTAGCGCAGGGGATGTTTTAATTTGCGGCAGGCTAAGTCCAGACAGGAGGGCTGACCCGATTTAATTTAGCATATTTGAGCTTAACTTTGGGGCCATTGACACGTTGGCCCCCCTTGTTACTATCGTCGCTCGTATGAGATTTCCCCTTCCGCTCACAGCGAAAATCGCCGCTTACATGATCGGCCACAAGTTGCGTGGCACGAAGAAGTTCGCCACGGTGCTTCAGCTCGAGCCCTTGCACACCTGCAACCTCACCTGCACGGGCTGCGGCCGGATTCGCGAATATTCCACGTCGCTCAAGGACATGATGAGCTTGGAGGATTGCCTCGCGGCGGCCGAAGAGTGTAACGCGCCCATGGTCTCCATCTGCGGCGGCGAACCGCTCATTTACCCGCACATCGAGGCACTGGTGAATGGATTGCTCGTGCAAAACCGGATCGTTTACATCTGCACCAACGCCATGTTCATGCGCAAAAAGATGCGCGAATGGCTCACCAAAGAATTGCGGAATGCGGATCGACGATCGCGGAATGACTTAGAGAGCAAGATCGACATCATGTTTGCGGATGGACTTCTTTCGGAAAAAGACGCCGCAACTATCCGCAATCCGCAGTCCGCAGTTCGCGATCACCTGATCGCGCCAAGCAAATGGATGTACTGGAACGTGCACCTCGACGGTCTCGAACGAATTCATGATCTCATTGTGGAGCGCGAAGGCGTCTTCAAAGAGTGCATCCTGGCCATCAAAATGGCGAAGTTGCTCGGCTATCAAGTCGCCACGAATACGACGATCTACAAGGAGACCGATATGGATGAAGTCGAGCGAATGTTCGACTATCTCTCTGATCTTGGCGTGGACGGCCACACTATTACGCCCGGCTACGACTACGACGCGGCGAAGAAAGATATGACCAAACGGCTCAATCTGCGCCCTGAAGATTTTTTCCTCACGCGGTCCATGACGATTCGGAAATTCCGGAAAGTGGAGGAATGGATGAATCGATACACCTTTTTCGGCACGCCGGTTTATTTTGAATTTCTCGCCGGCAAGCGGGATTTGACCTGTTCAGCTTGGGCGATTCGGACCCGGAATATTCGTGGATGGAAAGGGCCCTGTTATCTCATGACCGACGGGCATCACTCAAGCTACGCGGAGTTGCTTGAGAAAACGGAGTGGGACAGATATGGCGTGGTGAACGGCATTGCGCGTGACAGCCGTTGCGAGAATTGCATGGTGCATTGCGGTTACGAGCCAACCGCCAGCCTCGGCCTCCAAGCACAGCGTGGCGATACGTGGAAGACGATCAAGTTCAATTTCGGGGCGAAACCGAAGCCGACCGGTCGGGGCAGCGAGACGGTTGTGTTTAACGGCGTGAGCAGCGGCAACGGGCATATCACAGGGAAGTCCGCTCAAACGAACGGCGCTACAGCACACGCCTCGTAAGATCGAAATGCTGAATTCGTCGAAGAACCTGATCGCTTTGCCAAGCGCACGGCCCGAAGTCTCGGAATCGTATTCCGCGACGGACCAGGAGATAGCGCGCGCGATCGCACGCGCGCAGGAAAACCTTTTGCGCCAACAGAAACGCGATGGCCACTGGTGTGGCGAACTCATCGTCGATAGCACGCTATGCTCCGATTACATCCTCTTCATGCACTGGTCCGGCGAAGTGGATGCGCAATTGCAACGGCGTTGCGTTCGTCACATCCTCAAACGCCAATTGCCGGATGGCGGTTGGAATATTTATCATGGCGGCCCGAGCGAGATCAACGCGTCGGTCAAAGCATATTTTGCGCTGAAACTCGCCAGTTGTTCGGTGGACGCTCCGTTTATGCGCGAGGCGCGTGCCAACATCATGCGCCGCGGAGGCATTCCGCAGATGAACACCTTCAGCAAACTTTATCTGGCGCTCCTGGGCCAGTTCCCGTGGAAATATCTGCCGACGATTCCTGTGGAAATGGTTCTCCTGCCAAGCTGGGCGCCATTTCACATTTACAAAATGTCGTCATGGAGCCGCGCGATGCTCATGCCGCTCGCCATTATCAATCATTTCAAGCCTACTCGCGTCCTGCCTGGCGAAAAGCAATTACACGAACTCTATCCTCTCGGAACCGAGCAAGCCGATTTGCGGTTGCCCCGCAGCGAGAAGTTCTGGACTTGGCGCAATTTTTTTCTGCGAGTGGATGACTGTTTCAAATTCCTGCGACCGCTTCGGATTCTTCCGCTGCGGCGGCGCGCACTGGAAGACGCGGAACGATGGATGCTTGAACGGATTGGCGAAGGCAGCGATGGCCTCGCGGCCGTGTATCCAGCGATGCTGAATTGCCTGATTGCCTTACGCGCGCTCGGCTATACAAAAACAAATCCCGTTTATGCCAAGGTGGAAAAAGATTTTGCGGAGCTGTTTGTCGATGATCCGGAGGATTTCCGGATTCAACCGTTTGTCTCCCGTTTGGGACACTGCCATCAGCA
>QHOF01000155.1:0-323 GCA_003219335.1 Verrucomicrobiota bacterium
AGGAGAGAAATCCATCAAAAACTGCACGGCTATTTTTAACAAGCATCCAGAAGGACGGTGAAGCAAGGTGGGGCGGCGACACTGCCACGCTCACTTTCGCTCAGGGAGAAGCACCAGACAGGTTTTCAAAGACCATACGCAACAAGATACCGGAGTTTTTTGACGTATTGGCCGTCACTAGTAAGGGCGAGATGTTCCCTGGCACTTATGACGAACGTTTCGGTAGGTGGTGGCCGTATCAGCCTGCACTGCCTGAGATTTTTTCAGAAGCTGGTGATTATATTCTCGCTGTTGCTGTGAGCGGTGACGATGTGCCAACTGAA
>QHOF01000155.1:579-4813 GCA_003219335.1 Verrucomicrobiota bacterium
TCCCTTATATAGAAGCTCAATTGATCGACGAAGCCTACGCAATTGATCGAGAGCTTAATCGGGCCGCCTTTCGGCAGATGGGGGTTTACATCGAAGAACTAAATGAAGCCATTAAGAGGAATAACAAATATCACAGTTCGCCACTAACTCAGGTTGTGCTTCGGCAGGTAGAACAAGTCCGTAGAGTTATGCCGCCTTTATAAGCTCCGAATATGGCAACTTCGCTGCATTGACTAACTTCGTGAGAGTATCCCTGAAAATGTATTCGTTCCTGCGGTTGTTAAACCGGTGCTCTAGCTCATCCAGATAGGCGTCTAAATGTTTGATACTCACCTTATGATACGAGCCGATGATAGACCGCTTCAAGAGGCTCCACACGCTTTCGATGCCATTCGTGTGAACGTCGCCAACGACCCATTCCTCTTGAGAGTGATTAACCCATTTATGTTGCGTGTCAGCATCCTCAATTCCCCAATACGCTGGCATTTCGTCAGTGTAGATCGCTTCCGTGTCTGGCGCCGTGTTATCGTGGATAAATTTGTGAAGCACGGTCTTGGTGGCGTTAGGAATAACCTGAAGGCGAATCTTGCCTTCGCGTTGGACCGCTCCGATAGCAATAGCTTTATTCCCTTTGTAGCCGCGTCCCATTCCGCGCACCTTCCCGCCAACGTAAGTTTCGTCCACTTCGACGACTTCGCGCAGAAGCGCGCTGTTAATCTCGCGCATAGCCGCACGGATGCGATGGCACAGATACCAAGCCGTCTCATAAGCAACGCAAAGCGTTCGCTTCATCTGAAGCGCGCTCATTCCCTTTTTCGATTCTGTCATGAGATAGATCGCCAGAAACCATTTCGACAATGGAAGGTGGGTATGGTGAAAGATTGTGCCACTGGTTGCCGAAAACTGGTAACGGCACTTGTTACAATCATATTGGTCGCGGTCAATTACACGAGAGATGGTTCTGGACTGGCATCGCGGGCAGGTGACGCCTTTCGGCCAGCGAAGCTCAGTCAGCCTCGCACGGCATTTCTCATCGTCGCCAAACTGCTCAATCAGTTTCGGAAGGTTCATTTCAGCTTTGAAGGACTTGGTAGTTTTTTTCATGTATGCCTAAGTTAAAAAAGAAGCCCGCTGATAAGATGACGGACAAGGAACTGCTCCGCGATGTGTTCCATCCAAAGCTTTTGCACGCTGCCAAAAAGGAAGCGCACAAGCATCGAAAAAAGTCGCGGAAATCAACTGTCACGCGACCAAATTAGCACTATGTTAGACTTGTGTCAAGTAGATAATCCCGCAGGATTTCGTTGCCACAACCGGATTAACTTCATCCGCAACAGCGAAACATGACACGTCCGCCCTAACCGCTTGGCCAAGGTCATTTCTTGTGCCATTGCTGCTTAAATAAACCCCGTCCTATCAACGCTCAACCTCGAACGCTTTCGGGGTCAACCATCAACGACAATTTCGTTTCTGGGGAGTCCCCAAAGCATTCGGGGTTGACGACGGCTGCCACCGTCGCGGACTTTCTCTCTACATTTTCCAACCGACTCCAATGTCGTACTGGAATCGGTGTCGAGGCCAGACCTTTCTTCAAGTTAGCGGCTGATTGATTCAGAATTTTGCGGGAATGTGCGGAGATTATTTCACCAGAAACATTGCTGGTCTTTTCACGTTTGCCTGTCTGGCTTGCATTTGCTGACTTCGCGCAGGCGCAGAAGGTTTTGTCCATGCTGTCCTGAAACAGCGTGCCGAAAATCTCCGGCCGCACTTTACTCCAATCGTTGTATCGCGCCGCCTCGTGCAACCGATACGACTCCGGACGTTTCAGTTCGATTGGATCGACAACTTCAAACGAACCGCCATTGAAATACTGAACATTCTGAAAGCGTCCGCCGCGCGCTGGATTCTCCGTCGCCATCTGGCGGAAGAGTCCGCCGATCAAATCCGTATGAGCTCGCGCCTTTCTGTGCACATTCGAACAAAATCTCCGCGACCATTTCAGCGGTAGCAGTCCGATATCTTCGGCAACGATCGCGACTAGCAATTGCAGAATGAATCGCTGTGCTCGTTGTCGATCTTCACCGCGCGCGACAATTTCGCGAAACACCGTCGCCATCTCGTCCGCTGCTTTGCGCGTGACCTCGACGCGGTTATTGCTGAAAACCGGTTTCTTCCAAATCGACAGAAGAAAATTGAATGAGGCGGCGTTCTCCGGCAGTTCGTTGAGCACGACGCGATCGACTGGATCGAATAGCTGCGTGTTGAAATCGTAAATCCAAAACTCATCGAAGTTGCAAAGGATCACGAACGGCGGCCTCTGCGGAATGATGTGGCTCCAATAATCGAAGGCTTGGTCATAATACCGCTCCAGCTTCTCGCCGCGCGATTTCATCTCGATCAGCACGCGATCCGGCCAAAGAAGATCGGCGAACTTCTTCCGGGCTTTCGTTCGCGCCGGGGCGCCGTTGCCTTTGATCAGTTCGAGCTGCGGCGAACCGGGCTTCTTCGCTACTCGAAACTCGAACGTCGCGCCTGCTTCGATCACACCATCGTGGCCGAGCGCGCGGAAGAAATGATCGAGAAAAGTTTGCGCCTCGCTCTTTTCGTCTCCGCGCAGCGTCTGCGCGAAGCGGACAAAATCGATGAGAGCGGATTTCAACTCGTGAGCCACGATAGGATTGTCACGAAAACTGTCGCCGCAGACAGGCCACGAACGGCGCGCCCGGCGGTCGCGCCCTACCACGCCTTATTGCGAGTGCGGAAGNNCGGCTGTCGCACCTCCAGGGCCATGTGTGGCATGGTTCGCGCCGACTTTGGCGGGCGGCGACGAAATGGGCTGCTGGCCTTTGGATTTGAGCGAGTCGTTTAAGGCGGGCAGGTCGTGCGTGAGAAGTTGATCGAATTGTTTTGTCACGTCGCCAAGCTCGCGTTTGAGCGTGTCGATGTACGCGAGCTGGTAACCGCCCGGTTTGCCTTCGTAGCTGAGGATCGCGCCGTAAAGCTGGTCGGTGTGCTCGCGCAAGCGTTCTTCGCCGGTGATCGCGCCGCCCTCGGTGGTCGCGACGATTTTCTTTCGGACGGCGTCAACTCTTCCGTCGAAATCGGATATCTGCTTGCGAAGCGGATCGCCTTCCGGCAAAGCTGCGCCGCTCTGCGCGAGCGCCTTGCGCAACGCCAGAATCCCATCCATCAGCGCGCTTTCATCACCGAACAACGCGCGAACTCGCATCGCCGCGTCGAACTGCGCTTTGCGATCTGCCACGCTAAATTTCGCCCGACGATCCAGGCCAACCGTTAGCTTTGTGTTGTAAACTTTGCCTGCTTTCGTTAGGCGCACAGTGTAATCGCCGGGCACAAGGCGCGGGCCGCGCGTTCCCGCGACGGAAACCTGCGCCCCCGGAGGTACACGCGGCGGCTTCGCGCGCATTGTCCAGGTCACGCGATTCAACCCGGGGCGTTTACTGGCGGGCAATTCATCGACCACACGGCCCGAGGAATCCAGAACTTCGAGTTTCATTTTTCCAAACAGATGCCGTTCGCGCTGATAATAATTGATCACCGCAGCGTCACGCGGATTATCGCCAACAAAAACGGCGTCGCCATTGGCCCAGCCGCCTGTGCCTTCGATCCGCTGTTGCACCGGGCGCGCTGAAACAAACGCAACGTCCTGCTTCAATAAATCCGGCGTCAACGCGCGCAACGGCGTCATGTCGTCCACGATCCAGATGCCGCGGCCGTGTGTCGCCAAAACCAGATCGTTATCTCGCGAGTGAATCGCGAGGTCGCGAACGGCAACCGCAGGAAAATGGTTGCCCTTAAATTGCGCCCAAGCCTTTCCGCCGTCGATCGAGACCCAAAGTCCAAACTCAGTGCCGAGAAAGAGAAGATCTGGTTTAACCAAATCCTCCTTGATCACGTGCGCGTAGCCGCGAACGCCTTTCGGGTCCTGTGCGCTTACCAGCGGCGTCCAGCTTTTGCCGTAATCGGTGGTTTTGAAAACATACGGCGCCATGTCACCAAACGTGTGCCGGTCAAAGGCGGCGTAAGCAGTGCCTGCGTTAAAGTTGCTTGCCTGGATCCAATTCACCCACGAATTTTTCGGTAGCCCGGGAACGTTCGCGACCACATTTGTCCACGTTTTGCCGCCATCGCGGGTGAGCTGAAGATTGCCGTCGTCCGTGCCGACCCAGATGAGCCCTTTCTGTTTGGGCGATTCACTAATCGAATAAATCGT
>QHOF01000155.1:4904-9716 GCA_003219335.1 Verrucomicrobiota bacterium
GTTCCCCGTTTTGGCCGTGATCGCGTGAACGGAAAAGAAATTGCGCGCCGATGTAAATGGTCCCTTTCTCGTTAGGCGAAAGCGCGATTGGCGTGTTCCAGTTGAACCGGAGTTTCTCGTTGTAATTCGGTCGTGGCTTGATGTTGCGAGCTTCGTGCGTGTTGCGATTTACCCGGCCGATCTCGCCACCTTGATATTCGGCATAGATGTAATTTGGGTCAGCCGGATCGGAAAACATCCAAAAGCCGTCGCCGTTGTACATGTTTTCCCAGCGGGAATTGGTAATGCCGCCGGGATACTGCGAGTCGCCGACAAAGCAACTGTTGTCCTGCAAACCGCCATACACGCGGTAGGGATCGTTATCGTCGAGGCTGACATGATAGAATTGTGAGACCGGCAGGTTTCCAGCTTTCCACCATTTCGCGCCGCCGTTGTATGAATACCACATCCCGCCATCGTCGCCGGAGAACACCACCTGCGTGTTGGTTGGATCGATCCAGACGTCGTGCACGTCGCCGTGCATCCCGCCGAATCCGCCGACCACTGCGAAACTTTTGCCCGCATCCTCGCTCACAATCAGCGAGCCGTCAGTCTTGAACACGCGATCAGGATTTTTCGGATCGACAATGAGATTCGCAAAGTAGAACGGACGCCACACCATCCACTGGCTTTTGTCGCGCTTGTCCCATGTCGCGCCGCCGTCATCGGAGACGAACAGCGCGCTATCGGGCGATTCAACAAAGGTGTAAACGCGTTTCGCGTTCGAAGGCGCGATAGCCACTGTAAGCCGGCCATATGGTTTTTTCGGGAAACCTTTGTTGGCCCCAGGCGTAATTTCCGTCCATGTATTGCCGCCATCCGTCGAGCGAAACAGCCCGCTCGCTGAAGGCGCCGTGGGACTTTCGCCGCCGGAGCGGTACTCCCAGCCTTTGCGCCGGAAATCCCACATCGCGGCGAACATGACGTCGGGACTGGTCGGATCCATTGCAATATCCGTACAACCAGTCGAAAGATTCGCGCCCTTGAGAATTTGCTGCCAGGTCTTGCCGCCATCGGTTGTTTTATAAAGACCGCGGTCGGGCGAGTCGCTCCACAACGCGCCGGGCACAGCGACGAAGACAGTGTCGCTGCTTCTCGGATCAGCGACGATCCGCGAAATGCGCTCCGATTTTTCCAAACCAACGTGCGACCACGTCTCGCCGCCATCGGTTGACTTATAGATTCTGTCGCCAATGGAAACGCTGTTGCGCGTCCAGGATTCGCCAGTCCCGACCCAGACGTTTTTCGAATTCTTCGGATCGAGCGCGATGGCGCCGATCGATTGCACAGGCTGTTCCTCAAATACCGGGCGATACCGCGTCCCGCTATCGTCGGACTTCCAAACGCCGCCACTGGCCGCGCCGACGAAAAAGGTGATCTTTCCGGAGGGCTCGCGCACTCCCGCAATGCACGAGATGCGCCCGCTCATTGTCGCGGAGCCGATGTTGCGGGCGCCCAAGCCGGAGATGGTAGCTGAACTATAAGGCGCCTGCTCTGCGTAAGCGGCCGTCGTGACAAGACACAACGCGCCAATCACTGCCCTCATCCTAACCTTCTCCCACGGGGAGAAGGAACTGCTGTGCGCCTTTGGCAAAAATCGGCGCCGATTGCAGTTGAGCAGATTGAAAAGCGAATCCGCGCGAGGATCGCCTCTCCCGTTTTGGGGAGAGGGGGAGGGTGAGGGGCCAGCGATGATTCCGATCGCGTTGGAGAAAAACTGAAGTAAGCGCATGTGAAGCGGAATTATTTCGAGGCTGGAAAGTGAAAGATCGAGTCATCTACCGGCACGTTGGCTTCGACTTTGTCGATGATGATGCGTTGTTTGTCCGGCGCGCCCTTGCGTCCGGACTCGAATGACGTGGGAACAAATACGCCGCCTGCCTTTTCATAGTCGCCCAAATCTGTCTCCACCTCTTCGTATGCGCCGTGCCGCGTCCGTTGTGTGACAACTCGAATTTCCAGAAAGTGACCAGGGTCGAGATAGACAAAGCTCACGTCGCCATTTTTCCGCACCACTTTTAGCTTGTGCGCGTTCGTCCCATCGACGTCCTCAGTCCCGAAGTACTCGACCGTGCTTCCTTTCTCCTTCCAATCAACCAATGGCCCGTCGATCTCCGAGTCCTCGACCAGTGCTTTGACATCATCCGCGGACATTCGCTCTGGATCTTTCCGTCCGAAAAACGGCGACACTTTCCATCCTTCTTTGCCGTCATAGGCTTCGATCTGTGTCATCCCCTGAAGAGACGCCTCAGTGCGGACTTCGTCCGGGCGCTTCTTGATTTCCAGGTATGCGAGTTCGATTTGGCCCTGCTGGATCAGCATCTTTCCCGTGAGGCGAAGAATCTGCAGTGCTTTCAACGCATCGGCCCCGCCCTTGGCTTCGATATTTTTGGAGACTAACTGATCGACAGTTAGCTGATTTTCATTTTGAGCGACTCCTGCCGTCACCGTGAGAGCCGCTGAGATAAAGGAAATTATCCGGCGTCGATGCATATGAACGTTGCGGGGACAAATATCAGACACGCGGCCCCACCCAATATTCGAAGGAATTCGCAAAAGCAAGCTGTTCTGCAACGTCTCGGTCCTGGATTCGCAGTACCCTGGCGCAGAGCGAACTTGAGATCATTCATATCATTCTGCGCGAAGCGTAATGATCGGATCGACGCGCGTCGCGCGCTGTGCCGGTATCAGACACGCCAACAACGCGGCTAAACCAAGCACTATAAGAGTCGGCTGAGCAAGAGCGGATTGTAAGCTTAGACTTGGTAAAGCTGAGATGCAAGCAATCGCGCGAGCGCAAGCGCCGCCGCCAACCCGGCAATCAAGCCGACGAGCACTGGCTTCATCCCCTGCGCCATGATTAGCCGCAACACATCCATGGTTTGAGCGCCAAGTGCCATGCGCACGCCAATTTCGCCGGTGCGTTGTTCGACTGTGTAAGCGACCGCGCCATAGATTCCGATGCTGGCCAATAGCAACGCGACGCCGGCAAAAATGCCGAGCAACCACATCATGAGTCGCGTTCGTCCGAGCGCTTGCGCAACGATGTTGTCCATCCCTTGCGGCAGCGCGATTGCCAATCTGGGGTCCACAGTCGCGAGCGCCGACTGAACCAACTTGGTCACCGCGTCGGGTTTCAGTTTGCTCCGCACGACAATACTAAGGAATGGGAAATTTTGCTGCGCCCACGGGCGATATAGTTCCACGTCGTCGGGCTCAGCGACTTTGTGCGAGCGGACGTCGCCGACTACCCCGACAATTTCAGCCGGAGTGCTCGTGCTACTGATGAGCAATGTCTTGCCGATCGGATTCTCGTTCCCAAAGATTTTCCTGGCGCCAGCCTGACTAATCAGAACCACATTCTGGTGATCGGCCGTGTCGTGCTGATCGAAATCGCGTCCGGCCAAGATCGGAATGCCCCATGTCTTAAAATAATCAGGCGCGATGTTATGAAATGCTGCCGCCGCGCGTTTATCGATTGGCAAAATCTCGCCGTCCGGTCGTGAGTAAAGCGTGTTGCTGCTGCCGCCCGGCAGCAATGGGATGTCCGCGCTAATCGTCGCGCTCTCCACACTCGGAACGGCACACAGCGCGGCCAATGTTTGTTCGACGAAATGCAGGCGCGCAGCCAAATCGGGATATTGCGCTTGCGGCAACGTAATAAAACCAATTCAACGATTCTCCGGATGAAACCCAATATTTTGCCGGCTCAATCGCACGAAGCTGGTGATGAGCAGCGCGGCGCCGGCAAGCAGAGTGACAGAAAGCGCAGCCTGCGCGCCGACGAGAATTTTGCGGAAGCGCTGTTGATGCGCGCTGCCGCTCGTTCCGCGGCCGCCTTCTTTCAATCTACCAACCAAGTCCGCGCTCGAGCTTTGCCATGCCGGATAAATTCCCATCGCGAGACCGGTCAGGATCGACAATGCAATCGTGAAACCGAGCACGGGAAGCGAAAGTTCGAGCGGGGTCGCAGGATCGAATGGAAGAAAATTCGACGCCATTTTTGGCACAGCCGGAACGAGTTGCCATGCCAGCAAAGCGCCTCCCAAACCGGCGAACACGCTCACGAGCAAACTTTCGAAAACGAAAAGCCGGATAATGCTTCTGCGCGCGGCGCCGATCGCCATTCGTAAGGCGATCTCGCGACGGCGGCCACTGAAACGCACGAGCAGAAGGTTGGCTACGTTGCTGCACGCGATCAGCAACACGAATGCTACCGCCGCGAGCAGTGTGGCGAACGCCGGCCGCAAATTTCCGGGCACGTCCTCGGGAAGCGTTTTAAGCGTCATTACCGATGAGCTGTCGATCTTATCCGGGTGCTGGGCGCGGTAGCTTTGTTCAAGCGAGGGCATTGCGGCTCGCGCTTGCTCCAACGTGATTCCCGGTTTCAATCGACCGATGACACGCAAGAAACCGGTGCCGAGCATCATCCGGTCATAGGAAAATCCGGGGATGACATACGGTTTGGTCGTCCAGACTTCGGCGTTCGGCCCGACCCAGGAAAAGGGCAAGTTCGGCAATACTCCGACAATGGTGTGCGCGACCCCGTCCAGTGTTCGGCCGGTTTTTGATTTCCCTGAATCGTCACAAGACCAACACCTGTGACCTCGCTCAATTTTTGCGCGAGCAAGGTGTCGGCAAAATCATTCACGCGATCGAGCGGCAAACTGTCCGACGTGATCGCGAGAGTGAGGATCGGTGTGTCGGCTGGATTGACCTTGTTGTATTTCGGCGGGTTCGGCAGGTCGCGCGGCAAAAATCCGCTGGCCACAT
>QHOF01000155.1:9783-10120 GCA_003219335.1 Verrucomicrobiota bacterium
TGTCGCTACCCCGAACGAGCTCGTGGAATTCATCGAGGCGAGCCCGGCGAACTGCCCAAACTGGCGCTCCAGTGGCGTCGTGATTGCCGAGACCATCACATCGGCGCTCGCGCCCGGATAAAACGTCGTGACCTCGATCGTCGGAAAATCCACTTTCGGCAGAGCCGAGATCGGCAGCAATTTGGTAACCAAGCGTGCCGAGCAAAATCACGCCTGCCATCAGCAACGAAGTCGCGACTGGCCGGCGAATGAACGGTTCGGAAATGCTCATGAGAGTAGCGCGAGCCTCCGGCTTGCACCTCAGTTCCCCGCAAGCGAGACGCTTGCGCTACTCTTA
>QHOF01000156.1:0-9143 GCA_003219335.1 Verrucomicrobiota bacterium
AGTGAGGAGCGCGACCATCCTAGTCACTCAAGTCGGCATGTTGCCGACTTGCCAGAGCGTCCACAGATCTCCGGCGAATTCGCGTTCAAGCTTTATGACACCTATGGCTTTCCGCTTGATCTCACCGAACTGATGGCGCGCGAGCACGGGCTAACTGTCGATGTCGCCGGCTTTGAAAAATTGATGGAAGAACAGCGCGAGCGAGCGCGCAAGGCGCAGAAGAAACAGGAAATCAGCGTCGAAGAAGGCGAACTCAAAGTCGAGCCAACGAAATTTTTGGGATACGATTTTCTGGAGACTGAATCGGTTGTCGAAACAGTGTTACCGGGCAAAAAATCAGGCGAACTCAATATCGTCCTTGATCGAACGCCCTTCTACGCCGAGATGGGCGGCCAAGTGGGCGATCGCGGACTCCTCCACGTTCCGGGACATGACTGGACCGAGGTCGGAAAATTGCGCATCACTGATACGCAGAAACGCGGCGACGCTTTTATTCATCGCGCCGTAATCGCAGAAGGTCGCGCGCCGGAGTCCGGGGAAGCGGTGCGCGTTTCCGTCGATGCCGATCGACGTCGCGCAATTCAGGGGCACCACACGGTCACGCATTTGTTGCACTGGGGGCTGCACCAAATTGTTTCTCCTGATGCGACGCAAAAGGGGAGCTACGTCGGCCCGGACAAGCTGACGTTCGATTTTTCAAGCGCTGCGTTGACCAAGCAACAGGTGCGCGATGTGGAGAAATTGGTGAATGAAAAAATCGCGGAGAATGCGCCCGTGTCGTGGACGGAAATTCCGTACGCGAAGGCGAGGAACCGAAACGACATCATTCAGTTCTTCGGTGAGAAATACGGAGATATTGTGCGTGTATTGCAAATCGGCGGCGCACCGCGCGCGCTCAACGGTTATTCCATGGAGCTGTGCGGCGGCACGCACGTGAATTCCACAGGCGAAATCGGGCCGTTCCGTATCGTGAGGGAAGAAGCAATCGCGGCGGGAACGCGGCGCATTGAAGCGGTTGCAGGCCACGCCGCGCGCAACTGGGCGAAGCAGGAAGCTGCGCGACAACAGGAGAAGTTTGAACTCCTCGCGCGCAAGAAACCTGACATCGCAGTGCTGCCCCTTTTCGAAAGCGAAGCAGCGACGACTGAAATGCTGGAGCAAATTGACGCGCGCGCCACGCACCTGGAAAAGGTTGAGGCGGAAGTCCGCGAATGGGAAAAGAGGAGCGCCAAGGCAACCGAGGCGAAAATCAGAAGCCGGGCTGCTCAAATCGCCAATGACCTGGCGCGATCGCATGCGGGAAGAAACTTCTGCGTAGCTGAAGTGCCAGATGCCGATGGAAAGTTGCTGCAAGCAGTCGTGGAAGCGCTAAAGAGGAAAATCAAAGGCCCGATTTTTCTCGCCGGCGCGCGGGACACATCGGTCGCATTGGTCGCATACGTCCCAAAGGAACTGACCCGAAAATTTCAGGCGAACAAATTGATTCAACAGATCGCACCGATCGTCGGCGGCAAAGGTGGCGGCCGCTTGGAGAGCGCGCAGGGCGCGGGCAAGGATGCCAGCAAGATCAACGAAGCGCTAACCGAAGCGAAAAGATTGCTCAGTTTAGCGTGAGGCAGTCTTATTTATTTTGTCTGCCAGGTTTGGTAAAATGCGGGGCATTGAACACGCAGACAGGATTTGTCTGCGTCACTTATGGCATTGCCAGCGTAACGAAGAAGGTCGCGGCGAGCGCGACCCCGAGGACGATTAGATAAGCTAATCCGCCAAAGAGGAATTTGAAGACGCTGATGAACCAGCTCTGGCGATAAACGCGACGAATCGACAGGAAAATCTGCATTACGAACTCGATCCAGAGAAGCGCGGTAATCCAGCCTGCAATCGTACCCGTGACCACGCGGCTGAGCCCGATTGTTGCGAGTACGATCAGCATGATTCCGGTGTAAGCGAATGTATGGATGTGAAGCGCGTAAATCAGATGGTCGATGTAAAAGATGTGGCGGCGAAAGTAGAGAATTTTTAGTACAAAAGCGAAGAGCGGGATGCAGCACAGCATCATGTAGGGCAGATTGCTGATCAGCGTTCGAATGAAGAGTTGCATGTTCATCCCGTGTTCGCCCATTTTTTCCTTCGCGCGCGCTTCAATCCATTTCTCTAAGGGCGTTGATGGCGTCGCGGTCGGATTGGAAACGACGCCGGGCGTTGCGGTTTCTTTCGGCGCCGCCGCCGGTAGCGCAGGTTGCTCGCCTCGTTCAGTCGGCGCGGGAGAACCGCGTTTCAATGCGTCCTCGAGTCTGGCGCGCACTTCAGGCGGTACATCCTTGTCAGCCACGACGGCTTCAATCTGCGCGCGTTCCTCAGGCGACAGATTTCTCTGAGCTGGGGAAGGAATTGCTTTCGTCCAATAATTCACTGCAAAGAAAAAGAGAATGCTCGCGACAAGGTAGAGCCGCAGCGGATGCACATAACGCACACGATGCCCTGCCAGAAATTCGTTCGTCAATTTCCAGGGACGAGCGAGGAGTAGTCCGATCGTGGCGAAAAATTTAGAGTCCCAATTCAGAAACGATTCCAGAACATCGGCAATCACATGCCGGAACGAGCGCCGATAATCGATTGCCGCCTGGCCGCATCGTGCGCACCAATGTGCCTGCAGTTGCGCGCCGCAATTTTCGCAGCGCGAAACGGGCGCATTGGACATGATGGGCAGTTTAAAGCGCCACCACTGGGAGTCTATCCGGAACCGGAGGAGCCCGCTTGATTTCCCGGAGGCAATTCGCCGAACATTGCACGGTCGCCACCGAGCCCCGTCCTGTGGCGGACTGAAGCCCCCGCGCTCCCTTCTTGCGTCAGGCGCGATCCTTGGGAATGGTGCAGATTGCATGGCTGTGACGCTGGAGCAAACCCGAACAAACGCCGTCACGTCCCGTTCCGCTTTCATCCTGCGATTCGTCAGCACGATCGCGCTTTGGTCAGTCGCGCTGCTCATCATCTTCTCCGGATACGAGATCTTGTTTTGGCTGTTGATCAGCGTTTTCGGACTGATCGGGCTGCTGGAATTTTACCGGATGCTCGATCACAAGGGCCTGCCGAATTTCAAAATCACCGGAATGATCTGCGGCGCCGTCATGCTCGCCGGCAGTTTTTATTACTTTTCCAAAATCGGACCGACGGGTTCCTACGACTTCGAAGTCGCTGTTCTGCTGTTTTTTCTGCTAACGGTATTCGGACGACAAATGTTCGCGCGGCTGCGCCACGATGAACCGTTGCAAACGATGGCTTACACTTTATTTGGCCTGCTATATGTGCTTTGGCTTTACAATTTCATCACCAAAATCGTTTATCTGACTCCGCGTTTGAGCTCGGGCCAGCTGACCGGGCAGTTCTATGTCTTGTATTTGGTCGCGGTTACGAAATTTGCCGACATGGGCGCGTATCTGACCGGCAGCGCGATCGGACGGCATCTGATGGTGCCGCATATCAGCGGCAAGAAAACGTGGGAAGGTTTCTTCGGGGCGATTGTTTTTGCGCTGCTGTGCAGCCTCGCGCTGTTCAAACTGATGCCGGGCCATTTGCCGGCGCTGACCTGGACGCACGCGACCGTGCTTGGATTGCTTCTCGGTTTCGCCGCGGTGCTCGGCGACCTGGCCGAATCCATCATCAAGCGCAGCACCGACGTAAAAGACTCGGGAAACTTGCTCCCGGGAATTGGCGGCGCGCTCGATCTGTTGGATAGTCTTCTTTTCACCGCGCCGCTGTTGTTCTTCTATCTGCGGCTGGTGATTCGCATATCGTGATACCGCTTGAAAATTTGAGCACGGATTGCACGAATAATAGCGATGAAAAACAATCTTGATCTTCATGTTTGAGTCGCCCGATCCGTGCCATCCGCGTAATCCGCGGTTGAAATCCCAATGAAACGTAAACGCGTCGTTATTCTTGGCGCGACTGGTTCGATCGGCGAGAGCGCGCTGAAAGTGGCGCGTGATATTCCGGAGCGAATGGAAATCGTGGGCCTGGCAGCGAACAGCAATGCGCAAAAACTGGCTGCCGCGGCAAACGAAATGCGCCCAGAATCGGTTTGCCTGGTTGATGCGACGAAGCTCGACATCCTCCGGCGCGCGCTGGAGTACAAGCCGCGGATTTTTTCAGGCGAAGAGGGGCTGCGGGAGATCGCGTGCCTGACCGATGCGGACATGGTGCTGGTGGCGATCGTCGGCACGGGCGGTTTGCGTCCGGCGCTTGCGGCCATTGAAGCAGGCAAAGATCTCGCAGTAGCCAGCAAGGAAATATTGGTCATGGCGGGTGAGATTGTGATGCGGGAGGCGCGCGACAACGGGGTGCACGTGTTGCCTGTCGATAGCGAGCACAATGCGATCTTCCAATGTTTGGAAGGCAAACGCTCAACGCTCAACGCTCAACGTCCAATGTCCAATGCAGAAGATTCGGCGTTGGGCGTTGGGCGTTGGACGTTGGACGTTTCTGATGTCAGACGAATTATTCTTACGGCCTCTGGCGGGCCGTTTCGCGAAACGCCGCGAAAAAATTTTGATGCGATTATACCAGAACAGGCGCTCAAGCATCCAACCTGGAACATGGGACCAAAAATCACCATCGATTCCGCGACGCTGTTCAACAAGGGCTTGGAAATGGTTGAGGCGCACTGGCTTTTTGGCGTCGAGGTGAAGCGCGTCGAGGTGGTCATCCATCCGCAGAGCATTGTCCATTCAATGGTCGAGTTCGCAGACGGCTCGACGCTGTATTCGAACATGTGCTTCCCGATCCAATACGCGGTGACCTGGCCAGATCGCGTCCCAAACACGCTACCGCCGCTCGATTTTTCGAAGTTATCGCGGTTGGAATTTTTCACTCCGCGCTATGACGATTTTCCCGCATTGAATCTCGCGCGACGAGCGGGCGAGACCGCCGGCACAATGCCCGCTGTGATGAATGCCGCGAACGAGATCGCGGTCGCAGCATTTTTAGATCGGCAAGTGCGTTTTCCGAACATCTGGCGGATCGTCGAAGAAGTGATGAACCGGCACACGTCCATTGCGCACCCCGATCTCGATGCGATATTGCAAGCCGACCAGTGGGCGCGAGCCGAAGCGCAGAGCTACGTTAAATCGTTAAGACGTTAAAAGAGTTACAATGGCAGACACGATGGCGTGTCCAACCAATCACTGATCATCAGTCACTAATCACATGATTCTGCATATCGCTCGCGTCATTTTCATCCTGCTCGAGGTCCTCATCCTTTTTAATCTGCTCATCGTGGTGCATGAGCTGGGACATTTTCTGGCCGCGCGCTGGCGAGGGCTTTACATAGAGAAATTCGGCGTCTGGTTCGGCAAACCTCTTTGGAAAAAAACGATCAACGGCGTCCAATACTCGCTCGGGTCGCTGCCGTTCGGAGGCTACGTCGCACTGCCGCAGCTTGCGCCGATGGACATTATCGAGGGCAAGGCCGATGTGGACCGGGCCAGGTTGCCGAAAATTTCCGCGCTCGACAAAATGATCGTAGCCATTGCGGGTCCGTTATTCAGCCTGCTGCTGGCGTTGTTTTTTGCGGGGATTGTCTGGGCTGTCGGCCACCCGGTAAGCGAAGCCGATTCGACGACCGTAATCGGCTATGTGATGCCCGGCTCGCCGGCAGAGAAGGCTGGCTTGCGACCGGGCGATAAAATCCTATCCGTGGACGGCAAGCCGGTCAGGCGTTTTCTCGGGATGAATAACAGCGTGAGCTGGGATGTGGTGCGCAGCGAAGGCGACAAAATCGCGGTGAAATTCCAGCGAGACGGCAAGGTGCAAAAAGTTTGGGTGGAGCCTTACATAGCAGAGACCGGCAGGTGGCGCAGGAAAAGTGTGCGCCAACTGCTCATCTATCCGGCAGAGACACCGATCATCGCCAAAGTTGAGCTGAACACGCCGGCGGCGGCGGCGGGACTGCGTCCCGGAGACATCATTCGGGGATTTAATCAAACGCCGATCTACAATCCGATCGCGCTACTGGAATACATCAGTAAACATCCAAACGATGAGCTTGTTCTCCAAGTAGAGCGAGGTGGGACCAGGTTTGACCTGCGGGTGAAGCCGACGCCATTGCCCACGGACGGCGAAATGAAACCCCGAATTGGAATTCAATGGGACACCGCGGGGATAGTGTCGATCCAACATCCCGGTCCGATCGAACAGGTTTACAACAGCGTGACCAGCACGTTAAAGACAATCGGCGCGGTGGCTTCGCCGAAGTCGGATGTAAAATTGCAGCATTTAAGCGGCCCGGTCGGGATTTGGAATATTTACGTAAGGCTGTTTGAAGCCGAAGGCGGTTGGAAACTCGCGCTGTGGTTTAGCGTCATTTTGAACGTGAACCTTGCGATTTTGAACATGCTGCCCATTCCCGTGCTCGACGGCGGTCACATTGTGCTGGCGCTCATCGAATCGGTGCGGCGGAGACCGGTGAACATGCGCGTGCTGGAGGTAGTTCAGACCAGCTGCGCGGTCGTAATCATCGGTTACATGCTCTACATCACGTTCTTCGACGTGCAGGATCTGCCGTTCGTCCGCGAAAAGCTCGACCAACTGGAATCCCAGACGCCCGCGAAGAACACGCAGACGCCATAAAACGGCAGCGCATTGCGAGGTCGCTTGAGTGTTCGTACATTCTAGCTTGTGAACTATTGTGGTAATCCTCTTCACTACGAGCGCCGCAAGACGCGCGAAGTAAAGGTAGGCAACGTCGGGATCGGCGGCGACAATCCGATCCGTGTCCAGTCGATGATCACATGCGACACGATGGATACGGAGGCGTCGATCCAGCAAACCATCGAACTCGCAAATGCTGGCTGCGAAATCGTCCGCATCACCGCGCCGTCCATGAAAGACGCACGCAACCTCGAGCACATCGTCAAAGGTCTGCGCGAGCGCGGCTGCAATGTGCCAATCGTGGCCGACATTCATTTCAAGCCGGAGGCCGCAATGGAAGCGGCGAAATGGGTGGAGAAGGTCCGAATTAACCCGGGCAATTACGCAGATTCGAAAAAATTCGTCATCCGCGAATACACGGACGAACAATACGCAGCGGAGTTGAAGCGAATCCGCGAGCGCTTTTCGCCGCTGATCGGGCTGTGCAACACGCGCGGGATCGCGATGCGGATCGGGACAAACCACGGCTCGCTTTCGGACCGAATCCTGAATCGCTACGGCGACACGCCCCTCGGCATGGTGGAAAGTGCGCTCGAATTCGCGCGGATCGCGCGCGATCTCGACTATCACGATTTCATTTTCTCAATGAAGGCCAGCAATCCGAAGGTGATGATCGCTGCGTATCGGTTGCTCGTCGCGCGATTGACCGAACTGGGCCCGGACTGGAATTACCCGCTGCATCTCGGAGTAACCGAGGCCGGCGAAGGCGAAGATGCGCGCATCAAGAGCGCAATCGGAATCGGGTCGCTGCTGGCGGATGGAATCGGCGACACCATCCGCGTGTCGCTCACTGAGGATAGTCCTCAGGAAATTCCCGTGGCGAACGCGCTGATTGAGAACATAGAGAAAACGTCCAACGCTCAACGCTCAACGCTCAACGTCGAACTCTCATTCGATCCATTTTCCTACCAGCGGCGCGCGACAGAAAAGATCGAGCGCAATCGATTCAAACTCGGCGGAGACGAATTGATCCGTGTTGTCGTGCGGCAGGCGAACTTCGACAAAGTCGCGCACAAGATCGACCGGATGGGCGATTACAAACCCGAGATTGTTTATGAGAATGCGAACATTATCGCGGTCGATCCGCGGGAAGATGAGGCGATTGCGAAACTCAACGCGCAGCAAAATGCGCAGTTTGTCACCGTGACCGACGAAATCGATCTCCCGGTGATCGCAGCATTCCGTTTGCTGGCAGCGAAGTTGCAGGCGCGGCACCCGATTTTGCTGAAGGACAGGCTGGTAGGCGCCGTTGACCCCAACGGCCCTGGGCGATTGAGGTCAATCACCCCTACCTCAGATTTTCTCGAGACGTTGCTCACCGCCTCCACGAACATCGGTTCGTTGCTCTGCGACGGAATCGGCGACGCAATTCTAGTGCAGGGTGAGGAAGCGCCGGGCCAAGCGCTGCGCTTGAGTTACAACATTTTACAGGCGGCCGGATCACGCATTTTCAAAACTGACTATGTCGCCTGTCCATCGTGCGGACGAACTTTGTTCAATCTGCAGACCACAACGGCGAAAATCAAAGCGGCGACCTCTCATCTGAAGGGCGTGAAGATTGCCATCATGGGCTGTATTGTGAACGGCCCCGGTGAAATGGCGGACGCTGATTTTGGATACGTCGGCGGCGCGCCCGGTAAGGTGAACCTCTACGTCGGCAAAACCGCGGTGAAATTCAATATTCCCGAGGCCGAAGCAGTAGATAGGCTGAAGGATTTGATCCGGGAACACGGCAAATGGACGGAGCCCGCACGGCAGACAACGGTTCTCGAAGTTGTTTCGTAAGCCAGATCCCGGCTGTGGCCGCGATTAACGGTTAGCTGACGCAAGCTAGCAAGACGAAGGCACCACGACATTTCGGTCGTGCCGAGAGGACTCCTCGACTGAATCGGAAAAAAAGCAAAAAAGATGCGACCAAGATGCTTTAGATTTGCGTTTGACGTTTGGAGCTTCGGACTCTCCAAATTCAACCAAACTACCTTGAACCAGAGAGAAAAAGGACAAAAGCGACAAAAAATACTTCGCGTGTCTTTTGTCACTCTCGAAAACTCGTGGTTCCAAGTCGTTCCGAAGACTTAACCTCTAACCCACCTAAAACATATGAAAAGTCGTCGTTGGTTCACTCGAACTCGTCGCCTATCACATCTGCGCATCGCAGGCGCGATCGCGCTTATCGCAGCTGCTGTGGTCAGCGCGATCGCATCCTTGAACACCGATCCGCCTAACACGCGGCTCACGAACGACAACGGGGCTAACGGCGGGTACGTCAGTGACTACACCCTGGTCACGGGGCAGCCGTATACAGATGACGTTCTGCAGGCCTGTTCCCAGAGCCGCGGTCGGCAGAACGAGCCCGCGGTCGCGGTCAACCCACGCGATCCGCAGGTGATCGTGGGGAGCTCGAATGACTACTGCGGTGTCTTCACGTCCGACGG
>QHOF01000156.1:9155-14052 GCA_003219335.1 Verrucomicrobiota bacterium
CGTTCATCGGGCTCGGAATCGTCTGGATGGGCTACTACCGCTCGGAGGACGGCGGCGCGAGCTTTACCAGCTCGCTTATCCCGGGCTATCCGGGCGACACCTCGCCGTACGCGGCGAGTGCGCACGTGCGCACGGCGTTCTCGGGCGACCCAGTAGTGGCGTGGGACAACCACGGGCGCCTGTTCGCAGGCTCGGAGAGCTCAGGCGATCCAGAGGGCACTGCGAAGACATTCGGCGACGTGTGGGTAGCGACCTACGAGAACCCGAACGGTCCGGACGGCGCCACGACGGACGACGGCAAGGAGTTCGTCCGCTCGCTCGACGTCGCGGAGGGCTCGGCAGCGCCGAACCTGCTGGGCAAGTTCCACGACAAGACCGCGATCGAGGTCGACCGCACCGGCGGCTCCTGCGACGGCAACGTCTACTTTGCGTGGGCGCGTTTCACGGGCAACACTCCCAACGGCTACAACTCGAGCATCTATTTCGTCCGCTCCACCGACCACGGGCAGACGTTCTCGAGCCCGATGAAGCTGAGCCAGACGGTGCACGATATCCAGTTCCCGGATATCGCCGTCACCGGCGACGGCCATGTCTACGTCACGTACCGGCAGTTTGCCGATGTCCGCAGCCACTCGGCGGTCGACGCGATTGACTACAACGCTTCCACCGACTGCGGCGCCAGCTTCTCGCCGCCCAACGTAATCCAAACGTTCGAGCCGTACGATCCGACCGATCTCTACGACTCGGGTGACATCGCCGGCCTCTGCGGCGATTTTGCGGTCCATTGCCAATCCGGCTACACGTTCATGCGCGGCGGCACACAGGTCCGCTCGACGGCGGATCAGCACGACTCCTCGCACGACTACGTCTACGTCGTCTACGACCCCTCCATCCTGGGCACCGAGGTCGCGAGCGGGACGACGTACGGGTCGGTCACCTCTGAGGACCTGCCGGCTCAGTACCACCAGGACGTGGGCAGCCAGTCCGGCATTTACTTTTTCCGGCTGGATGGCGCGACGGGGGAGCATACGACGCCGGTGCTGATCGACGATCCGCGCACGCACGGCGGGCTACAGCGCTTCCCGGACATCTCGGTGGACGACGGCAGCATGCACGCGATTTGGTGGGACAGCCGCAACGATCCGTGCTACGACCCGGGGCGACCGCTCGGCAACTGCGCCGACCGAAGCACGGTGCCGTCGCTCGACGCGTTCGCATCAGCGGGCTCGACCGCGACGCTGAGCTGGTCTCCGGCGACGCGCCTTAGCACCGTCTCGAGCAACCCGAACTGGGAGCAGTTCGGCGGACGTACGTTCCCGTTCGGCGGCGACTACCTCTACATCAGCTCGGTCGGGGCGTTCTCGTACGGCGTCTGGACCGACTGGCGTGACGTCGTCGCGGGATCCGATCCGCGCGAGGGCGGAGATGACGATGCGGACGGTGCTGACGTGATGCAGTGCCGCGCGCCGCTTCCGACCGGCGGGTACGGGCCAGACACGTGCCCCTGGGCCGGCGGCCTCGACCAGAACATCTACGGCGACACGACCCCGTAACTGACGAGCGAAATGGCGACAGAGAGGCGTCCGCCAGGGCAGGCGCTGCGGTTGAGTTACAACATCCTGTAAGCGGCCGGCACGCGGATTTTCAAAACCGACCACGTGGCCTGTCCATCGTGCGGACGAACTTCGTTCAATCTGCAGACCACAACGGCGAAAATCAAAGCGGCGACCTCTCACCTGAAGGGGGTGAAGATTGCAATTATGGATTGCATCGTGAACGGCCCTGGTGAAATGGCGGACGCGGATTTTGGATACGTCGGCGGCGCGCCGGGAAAAGTGAATCTTTACGTCGGCAAGACCGCAGTGAAATTCAACATTCCCGAAACTGAAGCAGTCGATCGGCTCAAAGATTTAATTCGCGAACACGGCAAATGGGTCGATCCGGCGCCGCAAGCGACCACGCCTGTGGAAGCGGTGTCGTAGCGCGCGGACTTGCGGTTCTTAGTTTAAGTCCACGGTGATTCTTTCGTCGGTTTCCGGGGGAACGCCGGCGACAACAATTACCCGCGTCGCCGGCACATTGCAGAAACGCGGTCTATTCGAGCTAAACCATTTGCGCTGACCAGTCGTCCCGCGGCGGCTACGGCGCTTCTCTTAGGAACGTCGCGGCGGTGTCGGGTGAGGCCGTGGCGGTGGAGGCGACGGCGTTGGGCGAGTCCGCGGCGTCGCGGTAGGCGTACGTGTCGGCGTGGGTGTCGGGGTCGCACTTGGAACTTCGTTCCGCCGTTTCCGTAGAATAAAGTGACAAATGAAAGCGCCCCCCAGCCGGAGCGGCAATGCGCTGCGCGGCCAACTGCAAGAACCGAATCAAAAAAAAGCCACCGATGAAAACGAAACACGCACGTTTTGATACTTTGGTCGCTCGTTATTATCCCACCGTTTACAGCTTCGCTTCTCGATTGACGGATGATCCTCGGGAAGCAGTTTTGTTAACGCACGACGCATTCAATAGCACCCGAAAGCAACTACGGAGTCGTCGCGATGAGGTCGCGCTTGTGACAATCCTCCTAAACGCTGTAATCCGGGCGGGTCTTGCCGCCGCTTGAGCCGAGCTCAAGCAAAGCCCGCCTGGAGCCTCTTCTCTGTAATGCGCCGGATGTCAGAATGCGGCATTTTCCAAAAAAGAACCAGAACAGGGTCCGCCCGCGCGCTGTTACTCCTCTCCTTTAGCGAAACACCTAATGCTGCAAAATATGCGGACCTTCAGCCTACCTTTTCCTTACAAGTCAGGATGACCCCACCCGACCCACCAAAAATTTTTAGGAAGGACAAAACATTATGGAACAGGAGCTTGCAGTTACATTCAATAGAAGTGAGCTAAAGACTATACATGAAGCTCTACACACTGTCAGCATCTATCAGGAAGGCCAGACGGCATGGCTTTCAAGGTGCAAGGCGGTTGAAGACTACTTGGAAAGGTTTTTAGGCGATCTGAACGAAGCAGAACAAAGCAGGAGTGAGAATCTGAGTTGACTTTGAGCGCGCAGCTAACGTGGAGACGTCCGGACAGCAGTTCCGCGTCGACCTGCTGTGCGCTCTGGGTTGCTGATGCGCATTGCAACGGAAAGCGTTTCATCGTGCGGCTTGGCAGCGCGATTGCACAACGATGATCGACTTTCTATGAAAGTATTCTTCACGCGTCCATAGTCCTTTGTCATTGGTTTTCTTTAAATCTCCGTGGAGCACATTTGTCTTGTTTGTTCTGCTGTGTGTTGCGGTTTCATCAGTTATGAGTGAAAGTCGCGTTCTCCGTGATGGGGCTGCCCATTGTGATTGAGGCCGGATTGTTCGGCCCAGAGTAAGAACCTGTGCCGCTGCCAGTCCAATTGCTAAAACTGTAACCGTTAGCCGGCCTGGCACTAATCGAGACAGTCGCCCCGCTGTTTCTCCATCCACTACTGGGACTCACCCTGCCACCGGTTCCGGCGGTCATCGTCAGGTAATATTGCGTCTTGAACGTGGCCGTGTAAGTCGTGTTAGTGGTCGGCGCAACAGTGTGCGAGATCGCGCCGTGGTCACTCCATTTCTTCCAGACATACTGAACGCCAGTGCCACCGCTTTGAGGTGAAGTCGTGGCAAGCGTGTGACTCGAACCGGCTACCCAGGTGAACTGTTGCGGCGAGATGTAAGTGGTGCCATCAACCGAGAAGGTGCGACCAGCTGGCTTTGTTCGGACGTTTACCGTAACAGTTGGGGTCGGTGTTGGTGTTGCCGTTGCTGTAGGTGTCGCCGTAGGTGTCGGAGTAAATGTAGCTGTTGCAGTAGGCGTAGGCGTGGGCGTTGGAGTGGGAGTGGGTGTGGGTGTGGGTGTCGGCGTTGGCGTCGGCGGTTGCGCGCAGTAGCGGCCGCCGCTGCTAAGGTAAGGATTGTTGGCCTCGCCTCCCCACACGATCATTTCGCTGCAGGTCCAAATCGCTGTGTGTGCATCACGCGGTTCGGGGGCATTGGCGGTCGTAATGGCAGTCCACGTTGCCGTGCTCGGATCATACTTTCCGCCTGTGTTCAGATAACGTTGGTAATAATACGGGTCGATGAACTCATAAAAAGACCCGCCCCAAACGATCATTTCACTGCCAGTCCAAATTGCGGTATGATTAAAGCGAGCATCAGGCACGCCGGTGTCGCTAGTGGCAGCCCAACTGTCCAACGTTGGCTCGTATGCGCCGCCGGTACTTAAGGTTTGGGGGGCATTGTCATAAAAGGAGCCGCCCCAGACAATCATTTCACTGCCGGTCCAGACGGCAGTGTGATAATACCGGTGGTCAGGCGCGCTGCTCGCGTTGGTTGCTGTCCAGCTATCCGTAGAGGGATCGTAGCGCCCACCGGTGTTAAGAAGCTGGCCGGTGTTGCCATTGTATCCGCCCCAGATAATCATCTGAGTGCCGGTCCAGACGGAACCCCTGTGTGAGACCACCGGCCAGCAGGCGCGTTCGCGGTGGTAGTCGCGCTCCACGTGTCCGTATTCGGATCATATTTTCCACCTGTGTTTAGATATTGCGGCCCAAACTGGTAGAGAAAGCCGCCCCAAACGATCATCTCACTGCCGGTCCAGATCGCGGTGTGAGCAAATCGTGCATCAGGCGCGTTGCTTGAATTGGTCGGCGTCCAAGTGTCTGTCATTGGATTGTATTTGCCGCCCGTATTAGTGTACGCTGATGTCACTCCGCCCCAGACGATCATTTCCGTTCCCGTCCACACTCCGCTGTGCCCGTAACGACGGTCGGGAGCATTCACGCTGCTTGTGCTAATCCAAGTATCTGTGATTGGATCGTATCTCTGTCCTGAGTTACCCGGGTAGTAACCAAAGCCACCCCACGTAATCATTTCAGTACCGGTCC
>QHOF01000157.1:0-398 GCA_003219335.1 Verrucomicrobiota bacterium
TCCGGCCGCGATCGTTGGCGGATGAGTGAGCGCACGCGCGAGCACCGCGCGGATATCATCGCGTCCAATCGGTTTCGTCAGATGGTCGAACGCGCCGAGTTTCATCGCTTCGATGGTGTTGGCACTGTCGGCGAACGTCGTGAGAATCACGACTGGCGCGGATGCGCGCTCGGGATGCGATTTAAGAGCGCGCAGCACTTCAAGTCCGTGCATTCCGCGCAAGCGCAGATCGAGAAAAACCATCGCGGCCCCGATTTCATCGAAGCGCGCAAGGGCGTCTTCGCCCGACGGCGCGATCACGCTTTGGTGCCCGAAATCTCTGATCGCTTCGCCGAGCTCGGCCGCAAAACTCGCGTCGTCTTCGATGATCAGGATTTTAGACATGGCAATTCGATTTC
>QHOF01000157.1:423-1352 GCA_003219335.1 Verrucomicrobiota bacterium
CACGCAGCGCAGCGTGCCGCCGTGCGCTTCGACAATTTCGCGCGCGACGCTAAGCCCGAGTCCGGTGCCGTTTCCGCGCGTGCTCACGAATGGCTCAAATATTTTCTCGCGCTGCTCCGGCGCGATGCCGGGACCGGAGTCTTCGATGGCGATGCGGCAGCGCTCGTTGTGTAGCTGAATGTCCGCTTTGATCCAGCCGCCCTGCGGCGCGTGTTGGACGGCGTTGAGCAAAAGATTGTCGAGCGCGCGAGACATGCTTTTTTCGTCGAAACTCCACTCGGCGTCGGGGTGCGTCGCCGCTGAGCGCGAGATTTGTTTGCGCGGCTTGCTCACGCACGTTGTCGATCCTCACTTGCAACCACGGTTTCAACGCAACCGGCGCACGGCGCAGCTCGCCGAGGCGCGTGACCGCGAGCAGGCGTTCGAGCAAATCGTCGAGTCGCTTGATTTGATCGAGCATCGCGCGTAACGCGGCGCTTTGCTGTTCGAGTGGCTTGGCGAGCGCGTTCTCGGCTTTGAGCCGCATCGCCGCGATTGGATTGCGAATTTCGTGTGCGATTTGCGCAGCCATACGCCCCAGCGCGGCTGTGCGATCGGAGCGCGTCAGTTTTTCGCTGAGCTGACGCGATTCGCCCAGCACGGTTTTAAGTTTCGCATTGAGCTGATTGAGCGCGGCGACAATGCGGTCCAGTTCGCGCTCACCTGTCGCGCCCAACGGCGGCAATTCTTCGACCGGCGTGCTGACGATCGCATTTTCAAGAGCGCGGACGCGGGCCGACCAGTTTTGCAAAAACCACAGCACACTCGCGCCCGATAGTAGAGCTAAAACAAACAGCACACCAAAACCGAGCGTGAGTTTTTGGTACGCCGCAGCCGCACGGACGTGCGCGCGGGACATTGTCCAGACCGCGAGCCGCACATCGCCTGCG
>QHOF01000157.1:1484-6287 GCA_003219335.1 Verrucomicrobiota bacterium
TCTTTTTTCGGCACGCCCCCGCCACCGTAGCTCGGATACGCGTAGGCGAGGAAACCGTCGCGCGCGCTCCAGAAACCGCCTTCGACTTCCTTGAAATCCGCGAGCACGAGCTGGAGAATCAGCGTCAACTCGCGGCGGTGCTCGTCGGTCGCAAACGAACTCGGCGCTTGCGGAAAGCTCGCTTCGTAAGCCTTGAATCGCTGCGCCGTGAGGCTCGCCGAATTTTCCACTTGCAACTGCACATGCCCGATCTGCGCGCTGACGCCCAACCGAAATATAGACATCAACAAGAACGCAAGCGCGACACAGATGACCACGATGAGCAGCCAGAGGCCAAGAAGCGACGTACGGAGAGACGAAGTCACATTTGCATTTTAATGGCTCTCCCGCGGAATCCAACCGTGCGCGGATCGCTCTGAAGTGGCAAAGTTTCCCCTGCGTTGCGGCGGCTACCCGTGCACAGAACGTGCACGCCAAGGCAGATTTTCCTCAATGCTTTCGATCAACTCCTCAAAGCTGATCGGCTTGGCGAGAAATGGATGTCCCTCAATCTCTAAACCGGACTTTGTCTCAGCCTTGGTGACCAGAGCGGTCAGAAAGACAACCGGAATCCTGCGTAACGCCGGGTCGGATTGAATGCGCGCAGCGACTTCACCTCCGTCCGTTTGTGGCATCGCAATATCCAGCAGGATTAAATCAGGCTTGAAGCTCTGGGCTGTTTGATGGGCTACCGTCGCGTCGTTTTCTTCGCACACGACATAACTGCGAGTTTTTTCCAATAGGAGTTTGGCGGCACGGGTAAAGCCCGGGTTATCATCGATAATTAAGACCCGCGGTTTTTGTTTGATTGCTTCAGAACTCTGATGAAAAAAGGTTGCTTCAGCCAGCCTGCCCATAACGCCCTTTCATTGGTTAGTGCTTTCTGCGGATGACGCATGCCGCAGTTAATGTGACCGCCGAAACGTCCGCGCGGTTACAATTTTCCTAACGAAATCCGTAATTGGCTAGCCGAGCGCGCCAAACGCCAGACCGAGGCCGTAGGTGACAACGGCAACAATAATGCCGATCCAGGTCATCTCCAAGCCAGACGCCCACCAGGAGCGGATGGTAATCAGCGATTTCAATGCGCCGACAAGAAAGTGTGCTGCCAAACTGATGCCGAACGAAGCGATCACCGCAGTCATTCCGCCTGAGAAAAAGAATGGAATGACGGGGATGAAAGCGCCGACGGCAGTGGAAATGGCAGACGAGCTCGCAGCGGTCCATTGATTCGGGAAACGATGCTCGGACAAGCCGAGCTCACTTTGCGCCATGGCCTGCACGAACTGCTCAGGCTGCTCAGCGAGACGCTCTGCCATTTTCTGCGATTCTTCAGGCGTGAATCCCTGCAATTGGTAGAACAACGACATCTCTTCGATTTCTTCCTCCGGGTTTTCTTCCACCTCGGCGCGCTCCCGCGAAATCTCCGCTTCATAAACTTCCGCTTCGCTTTTCGCGGCGAGATACGCGCCCGCGCCCATCGACAGTGTGGAAGCAAGCATGCCGGCAAGCCCGGAAATCAAAACGTAATGCTGCTGATTGTTCGTTGCGCCGGCCACGCCCGAAACAATTCCGAAAACCGCGCCTAGCCCATCGTTTGCGCCATAGATTGCGTCGGCCACCCAACTGCCGCCCCGCCCGTGCCAGCGCTCGCGTTTGAGGATTTTGTCCAGAGCCGTGCGCGGACTGATTGGCGGCGCCATCGCGCTGAGCGCGCGCGCATGCGCTTTCTCTTCTAGCGCGCTTTTTCGCAGAAATTCCTGCACATCTTTTTCGCCGGCGAAAGCGCCCTCGGATTGATCATGAAATTCAGCCTCCTGCCGTTCCTCTGTCGCTTCCATGCGGCGAATGGCAATCTCGGCGCCAGCGATTTTGTTCCACCAGCGATTCAACCGGCGCACAATCGTCTCTTTGTAAACGGGCGGCTCTGCGCCGAGTTCTCTGAGCTTTTTCTCCCAGCGCTGCGCGTGGCGCTCTTCCGCTTCCGCCATGCGCAAGAGAACGCCCCTGCGTTTCTCGTCGTGCTCGCGCTCGGCCAGATCCCGATAGGTGTGCGCGGTCTCGATCTCCGCCTGCCAGTTGCGCTTAGCGACTTCGATCGTTTGCTGTCGATCTTTGGGATTACGAGGCCGATTTTCGTTGCTCATACGTTTCAATCGGCCGGCTCCAGCGCAGCGCTAATGGGCGGCTCCACTCGCGCTTGTAGTTGCTGCGCCGTGATTACCAGTGCCACTGAACCGATAATGAGACCAGCGGCAACCAGCGTGCGCACCGTCAAAGTTTCGCCGGCAAAAAGCGTGCCTAACAAGACTGCCACGATCGGATTCACATACGCATAAGTAGCCACCTTCGCCGGCTCACAGTGACGCAGCAGCCAGATGTAAGCGGTGTATCCCACGACAGCTCCGATGAGCACCAGGTAAATGAATGAAGCCAGTGACAACATCGAGATGGAACTATGATGAAAGTGCGGTAGCTCGCCAGTCACAATGCCCGAAAGCAAAAGCAAGAGTCCCCCGCAGATCATTTGTTGCGCAGCAGTGAGAAACGGCGAGGCCGCGTGTTTTGCGACGCGCGAGTAGAGCGAGCCTGCAGACCAGATGAAAGTTGAGACCAGCAGGATCGATATTCCGATCGCAGGATTTCGGCCGGTCGAGTGAAACTGCAGAGCCGGCCCGAATAAAATCCCTACCCCGACAAAACCTCCTGCGAGCGCCAGCCAGACAATTGGCGTCGGTCGCGGGGCCATGCCCGTCGCCCACCCCATAAGCACAATGTAAATGGGGACAATCGCCACGACCACCGCTGCCAATCCGGATTCAATATGCTCTTCGGAAATTGTGACCCCGCCGTTACCGGCTAGCAGCAAACACGCGCCGATGATCAGCGATGTGAGCCAGTTCGCCCAGCTCGATTTGCCGATGCCTTGCGACCAAGCGATCGCATACATGATCACGCCCGCTAACATGAATCGCGCTCCTGCCATCAAAAATGG
Organism: Verrucomicrobiota bacterium; assembly: GCA_003219335.1. Classification (GTDB taxonomy): domain Bacteria; phylum Verrucomicrobiota; class Verrucomicrobiia; order Chthoniobacterales; family UBA10450; genus Udaeobacter. The sequence continues at coordinate 4,519 of QHOF01000157.1, forward strand.
CGGAATCGTTTCGATCGCGAACCGGATACCGAGAAACGTCGAGCCCCAAATCAAATAGAGCGCGGCGAATGCGATGATCACCTGAATTCGTTTCGGCGCGGGCATGCGGAATGACAATCTCGTATCACTGCCACCGAGCAACCGGCATTTGTTTTAAGTCTGATGCGCGACTCGCTCCAAAAGCGGCGCAGCCGCGCCGCACTCCAAAACGCAATGCGAGGAAAATGCGCTCGGAAGGACGGCCATCCCGCGGCTGCGGGAGAGTGCGGTCCCGATCTCTCGGGGGCCGGTTTTCAATTGCGAATCACGACGTGGCCGCTACACGCCGCGCCTGAAAAGCAATCGATACAGCAACAGCAGGATCATCGCGCCAACGATCGACATGATCCAACCGGCCGCGTAATTCTCGCCCACAAAGAGCTGACCGATCCAGGTGCCAACAAATGCGCCGGCGATGCCGAGCAAAATCGTAACGATGCAACCGCCGGGATCTCTCCCCGGCATCAACAGCTTGGCGATCGCACCGATGACAAGACCAACGAGAATAGTCCAAATAATTGAGTGAGCGCCGAAGTCCATAATGGAGCGTTCTATCGGATGCGGTCGCGCTTGGAAATTGATTTAAATCGACTAACTGACGCAAACCGATGCCAGCCGGAGCGACGATCTTGTCGCAAGCCCGACAAGCCGCAGAGCGGGGAGCCTACACAGACCCCGGAAACTTAAATTTGGTAAGTAAACGAAAATTATGTTTGACTATGCTCTGAGATGAGTAATTTGCTCATGTGAGCACAAATCAGGAAAATACTCAAAAAAGTCAGGTAGAAAAGAAAAAGGCCCGCAAGGCATCGACCAACAAACTGCCGATGGTGGATTTGGGCATGGTCTTGGACTTTGTCGGCAAGATTGAATCGGACGGACTGCAAACGCTCACAGTCCATGAAGTGGCGAAAAGGATGGGCTTTGCATCTGTGACATCGACGCCTTTTTACAGACGGGTCGTTGCCGCAAAACTGTTCGGTCTTCTCGATACGACTCAAGGAGTCAATCTGACAAAACTGGCTCTCGATTACTTCAAACCTACGGACGACGAGTCGAAAGCCGCTGCGCTGGCAACGGCAATGAAGAATGTCGTTGCGTATCAGAAAATATTGGAGCGGTACTCGGGTAAGCGATTGCCGCAGGTTGATATTCTCGCGAATCTCATCGAGAGGGAGTTCAACCTCGCCTCGGAGGCAGCAAAGGTTTGCGGGAGCGTATTTGTAAACAGCGCACAACGAGCTGGCCTCGTTCGTGGCGATGGGACGCTGTCGACAGCGATCCCCGAGCGGGCTCCTGCTCCATCTGTTGCGGAAACAACACAACTAGCAGCGCCGCGATTCCAAGGTATCGCGGCAAGCCGTGGAACCCCGAGCGACTACGAATCACATTTTTTGACGCTGGATGCCAAGGCTCAGCGCCGAGTGATACTACAGGCGCCGCCGGTAATTACCGAGTCTGAATTGAAGCGAATCCAGAACTGGCTGGCGGTGCAATTTCATGTGGTCGAGTCACTCGATCAACCGCCACCCGAGCAGGATCTCGCACGGGAATCCGCGTCCTAATCTATGCGCTTGGTTCCGGTTTCCCAGAAAGACCTGGTCAAGCGCCTTCGATCTTTGGGCTGGGAAGGGCCGGAATACCGCAGGGATCATCCCTTCATGGTGAAGCAAGGTTTGCCGCCATTGAAGATCCCAAACCCGCACTCCCGTGATGTTTCCGTGGATCTC
>QHOF01000158.1 GCA_003219335.1 Verrucomicrobiota bacterium
TGCAGCGCCGTATCATCACCATCGAAGAACCGGTGGAATATCGAATTGCCGGGGTCTCGCAAATCGATGTGAAACCGGAGATTGATCTGACCTTCGCGAAAGGGCTCCGCCACATTTTGCGACAGGATCCGAACGTGGTCATGGTTGGTGAGATTCGCGATATTGAAACAGCGGACATCGCGATTCGCGCGGCCATGACGGGCCACCTTGTCTTCAGCACGCTTCACACCAACGATGCCGTAGGCGGCATCACGCGTCTGCTTGACATGGACGTGGAGCCGTTTCTGCTCTCCTCGGTCGTGAAGGCGTTCATCGCGCAACGCCTCGTGCGGACGATTTGTCCAGAGTGCGGGCAATTGGTCGATTATCCGCGCGAATATCAGTTTTCCGGTGAAAGAACTCGGTACCCGGTTCCAGCGCGGCGCCGGGTGTGATCAATGTCGCCAGACCGGCTATCAGGGGCGCGCGGCAATTTATGAGATTTGCCTAATCACGGAGCCGCTGAGAAAGCTGATCATGCAAAAGCGCGACGGCGGCGAACTCAAGCAATGCGCCATTGCCGAAGGCATGGAGACTTTGCGGCAGGACGGCTGGCGCCGCGTCGCCCAGGGTAAAACAACCATCGAAGAAGTGGTGCGCGTCACGCAAACTGACGAAGTGATGGCCGAAACCACCGAAGAAGCCGAGCCGGTGGTGGCAGCTGAATTGGCCGACGCGCGCTAAGATCGATAATCGCCCCATTTGCGCCTCGGCATCACGCGGGTGGCTCGCCACGCAAGTCACGTATCGCTTTTGCGTAATCTTTGGAGTGGAAAATTGACGTGCCAGCGACGAGGACGTTTGCGCCGTTTTCAATTGAGAGCCTGGCGGTGTGTGCGTTGATGCCGCCGTCCACTTCAATGTCAATCTTCCTCTCATGCGATTTGTTCCACTTCGCTGCACGCCTCACTTTTTGCATTTGATCGGCTCGAAATGATTGGCCGCCGAATCCGGGATGCACAGTCATGATCAGCAAGATGTCGATCTTGTCGAGATACGGTTCGAGCAGGTGGAATGGGGTTTCGGGATTCAACGTGAGGCCGGCGCGGCAGCCGCTCTCTCGAATCCGTTGCAACGTGCTCGCGAGGTCATGCTTCGCTTCCGGTTCCACGTGAACGGTAATTGAGTTGGCGCCGGCTTTGATGAATCGTGGCACGTAGTGATCGGCATGCTCAATCATGAGATGCACGTCCAGCGGCAGGCTCGTTAGGCCGCTCACAATGCCAACCATTTCCGGGCCGAATGAAATGTTATCAACGAAATGTCCGTCCATGATATCGCAATGAATCCAATCAGCGCCTGCGGCTTCGACGCGATGGATTTCCTCGCCGAGTCGCGAGAAATCGGCGGCAAGAATGGATGGGGCCACGATGATTCTTCGCATAGAGCGGTGGAGTAAAGGAGTAATGGAGTAATGGGAAAATTCCAACACTCCGTTACTCCAGAACGCCATTACTTCGTAATATGCTCTTGACGACGCGCCGCTCTGTTTCATGTTACGGCGTTTCAGCCTGGCCGAATCGCGCCGCGCGGGAAGGATCCGCTCAAACCGGTAAACGCGCGTTTCCTTCGGACTGGAAAAGTGCTGCTAAAAAGTAATTCATGTTCAACGGACTTTTCGGCTGGTTATCCAGCGACATCGGGATCGATCTCGGCACGTCGAACACGCTCGTGTATGTAAAAGATCAAGGGATCGTGTTGCGCGAGCCGTCGGTGGTGGCCGTGCAAGCCGGCACCAACAGAGTCTTGGCAGTGGGCGACGAAGCCAAGCGCATGCTCGGCCGCACGCCGGCGAATATCGTTGCCGTGCGCCCACTGAAAGATGGTGTCATTTCCGACTTCGAAGTGACGGAGGCGATGCTGAGACATTTCATTTCCAAAGTACACAACCGCCGCCGTGTGCACGCGCGACCGCGAGTCGTGATCGCGGTTCCCTCCGGAATCACTGAGGTGGAAAAGCGCGCGGTGCGCGAAAGTGCCGCGCATGCCGGTGCGCGGGAAGTTTATTTGATCGAAGAACCGATGGCAGCAGCAATCGGCGTGGGACTTCCAGTGCAGGATCCCGCTGGCAACATGATCATCGATATCGGTGGAGGCACGACGGAGGTCGCCCTTATTTCGCTCTCCGGAATTGTATTTAGCCGAAGCGTGCGCGTGGCCGGCGATGAGCTGGACGAGGCGATCGTACAGTACATGAAGCGCGCCTACAATTTGATGGTCGGCGAGCGCACAGCCGAGGAAATTAAAATCAAAATCGGCTCGGCGTATCCGAGCGAAAAGGAAACCAGCGTCGAAGTGAAGGGGCGCGATCTGGTGGCTGGTTTGCCCAAGACGCTCATGATCACTTCTCAGGAAGTGCGGGAAGCGTTACTTGAACCGATCTCAACCATTGTCGATTCCGTGCGTATTACGCTGGAGCGCTGCCCGCCCGAGCTTTCGGCGGACCTGGTCGATCGGGGCTTGGTACTGGCGGGCGGAGGCGCGTTGCTTCGCGGCTTTGACAAACTTTTGAGTGAGGAAACAGGTTTGCCTGTCCATGTAGCCGAAGATCCGCTTAGTGCCGTGGCGGAAGGGACCGGCAAATGCCTCAATGAACTTAAGTTTTTGCGTCAGGTGGCCTCAGCTGATCGGCAGTGGCGGTAGGAACGATTGCGGATTGGCGACACCGAAAGCCTTCGCGTGCTCGCGACCGGACGTCGAAGTTTCGGATTGCGGATTGATTTGTCTTTTTCCGCTGACGTCGATCCCCTTTAATCTGCAATCCGCAGTCCGCAATCCGCAATTGCGATGAGCCGCACAAATATTATCGCGCTGCTGATTTTTGGCGCAATTCTGGGGTACTTTCTCAGCTTCGGCCCGCAGACGACGCAGAAGTTCAAGGCAGGTGTGTATCAGTTGCTGTCGCCATTTTTGAATAGCGGCTCGGGGATTAAAAAGCAGATCACCTCGGTGCGCTCAGGCTTGAAGTCGCTCGAGCAATTGGAGCGCGAGAACACTGCGCTGCAGGTGGAAGATCGCCAGTTGCGCGCGACCAACCAGGCGCTGCGCGACGCGGAGCAGGAGGTAAATCGTTTGCGCCACGCGCTCAATTATCGCGAGCGCTCGGTCTTTAAACTGATCGCGGCGGAGATTGTCACGCGCGATTCATCGACCTGGTGGCGAACGGTTACGATTAACCGAGGCAAAGGAGATGACGTTGAAACAGATATGCCCGTGGTAACCGATGTAGGCCTGGTGGGAAAGACTACCACCGTAAGCGACAGCATCTCGGTTGTTTTGCTCGTTTCCGATGAGAGCTGCCGCGTCGCGGCAAAGGTGGAAGGAAGTCGCGAACAGGGGATTGTCTCTGGCGAAAGGGTAACAACGGGATTGACCCCGCTTTTGGACTTGAATTTCCTATCGAAACAGGCTGACCTGAAACCCGATCAGAAAGTTTACACTTCAGGAGTAGGCGGCGTTTTCCCGTCTGGCTTGCTCATCGGCAGCGTGAAAAGTTTTCGCGTGCGCGAACTGGACAGCCAGGCGCAGCTGACACCGGCGGTCGATCTCTCACATCTGGAGGACGTGTTCGTAGTGACGGGGCGAAGATGATATTCTTTATTCTTTTGCTGGTATCGGTGCTGGTGGCGCAGGTTGCGGAGCTTTTGATTCCCGCGCTGCCGTGGCTCTACAACGCGCATGTTTATATTGTGCCTGTGATTGTTTTCTATGGAGCGATGGCGCTGCCGTTTCCTCTAATGCTCGCGCTGGCGTTGTACGCCGGGATTTTGCTGGATGCCCTTACTGTGCAGGTGATCGGTGGGAAAGTTGAAATCTCAGCCGGATCATCGATACTGCTCTACGGTGTGCTGGCAGGAATCATGCATGGCCTGCGACCGCTCTTTGCCCGCGGCCACTGGGAAGTGCACTGCATCCTGAGCGGCATTTTCACCTCCTTAATAGTTCTGGCGCAATATCTCATGATCAAGTTTCGCCGCGGTTCGCTTGTTTTTAACCGTGAAATTTGGTGGCAGATCGCTGGGCCCGGTCTCATTGCCATCGCGGTGGCGCCGATCCTGTTCTGGCTTTTGCAATGGATGGGACGGATGACGGCTTATCCATACGGCCTGGAAAGGGGGCCACTCGAATGAACCGACGCCGCATGGGTTCGCGTTTGAGGATTCAGTTTCTTGGCCTGTTGATGCTGCTGGGAATGGGTGCACTCGGCCTGCGGCTTTGGTGGATACAAGTCGCGCATGGCGCGGAATGGACTGCTCAGCTGCGCGGCAGTTCCCAGGCGACTGTGCGCATTCCGTCGGTGCGCGGCGAGATCAAAGATCGCAACGGTGTTTCCCTTGTCCAAAATCGGGCCAGTTACGAGGTGGATTTTTATCTGCCGGAAATGGTCAAAGGCTATCGCGAACGTTTCGGTTCGCCGCCCCTCACTGAATATCGAGCCATCATCAACGGCATGCCGAAAGATTTGAAGGAGCCGGACATCATTAAGATTGTCAACAACGGCATCGTCCCTCGTCTGAACGAGCTTGATCTGTCGCGCGACTACAATGCCGGGCGGCTGGAGCGGCATTTTCGCAACGAGACCGAGGTCCCGTTTTCTTACATCAAGGACATCGATTTCCCCATGATGGCGAAATTTTCAGAGCACGATGTCGGATTACCCGGGGTGGATATCGCGATCAAACCGGTACGCTCTTACGTTTATGGCGCGCTGGCGGCCCACATTCTCGGTTATGTCGGCATGCCTGACGATGTGGATAAAGATGAAGCGAGGAAATTCACCTTTT
>QHOF01000159.1 GCA_003219335.1 Verrucomicrobiota bacterium
CATGCTGACCGCGGAACAGAGCGAGAAGCTCGCCCTTGTTGGTCCCGGAACACCGATGGGCAACCTTATGCGCTGTTACTGGCACCCGGTCGCGGCAACCGTAGAACTGGAAAGGAATCCGGTTAAGCGGTCAAGCTACTCGCTGAGTCGCTGGTGCTGTTTCGTGATAACCGAGGTCACCTCGGGCTATTGGCCGAGGCATGCGCTCACAGACGAGCCTCGCTTGTCTACGGGATCCCTGAGAACGAGGGTCTTCGCTGCGCATATCACGGATGGCTGTATAATGCTGAGGGGAGGTGTTTGGATCAGCCGGGGGAGCCCGCTGCCAGCACGTTCAAGAACCAGATTAAGACGACGGCCTATCCGGTGCAGGAGCTTGGCGGCCTGATTTTCTCTTACTTAGGGCCTGAACCAGTGCCGCTACTGCCCCGCTACAACGTGCTGGTATGGGACGATGTGGCGGGGGAAACTAACGGCACTGTCATCCCCTGCAATTGGCTGCAGGTTATGGAGAACCTGCTCGATCCGCTGCACGTGGAATGCCTCCACGGACGCTATTTCACTTATGTGCTTAAAGGCAAGGGAGGAGACCAGCTCCAAGAGTTCCTGGCCCGCCACGCCCCGAGTCCCATGAAGAAGGTCCGGTTTGACCTCTTCGAGCACGGGATCATTGAGCGACATATGATCAACAACGAGGAAGACGAGAGCTGGCGGACTGGCGCTCCCTCCTTCTTTCCCACTACGTCGCTGCTCGGTTCTCCCGGCGGAAAGAGTGGTTCCATTATTTTCGTCGCGCCGATCGATGACACACACACTTGGTTTTTGTTGCACATGGCCAGCCGAGTATCCCAGCTAGCCGCGCAGGAATCGATTCCCTTCTTCGATGTGCCGGGAGTGGATGAAGCCGGTAAGTTCATCACGGACACGGCCAACGGCCAGGACCATATGGCGGTCGTGTCGCAGGGGAACATAACAGGACGCGATCTGGAGCATCTTGGGACGTCCGATCAAGGAATCATCCTCTACCGCGAGCTCCTCTTGGAACAAATGGAGCGGGTCGAGCGAGGCGAAGAACCGATGAACGTATACCGAGACCCAGCCAAGAACCATATTATAGATCTTCCCGCGATAACGCCGGATGGGAGAATCTAGCGAGGACGGGCGGTTGCGTATCGCATGGGAGCAATCTTGACATTTATCCCGACTTGCTGAAATACGAGTTACGGATTCCGGCGGCAAAGTTCGGCATCGGTGCAGCCTTGCGTCCAGGAGTGGAAGCTCCATAGTATCTGCGGCACTAACACCCGGATGTGAGCGATCTGTCTTCCTTCTCTACGGCGATGTCCGAGCGGCTAAGGAAGACCGATCGCAGGTTCTCGGGGAACTCTATTCTCGTAAGACGCTCAGTAGAGATGGAAACCGAAAGTGGTTTTCCTTCCCACTTGATCACCCGTACGTTAAGGACAGTAGGGAAAAATAACAGTAGTGCAAATATGACGGCGCATCGCATGCACCAGACTTTTACACGATGCACACGATCATCGGATGAGCTTAATTGGGACCAAAAGAGGAGAGAAAAGGGATCTTTCCGCAAATCAGTTCAAAATTATTGGATCGATCTCCTGCCCGCGCAGCACTAGAGCGGCGGTGTTAAAAACCTCGAACACCGAAGTAAAGGGAGAGAGAAATAATATTGTCTAGATTGAGGTGTCTACCCTCCACACTACTTTGTCGTCGGAGTAGGATTTCGCAAGGAGACAATGCGGTGCCTGAGCTTTCTTAGGGCGATGTCTTCAATTTGGCGAATTCTTTCACGTGTGACGCCGAAAACCCTTCCCGTTTCTTCGAGAGTATAATCCGACTTTTCTCTGATGCCAAACCGCATGCGGATGATCTTTTCCTCTCTGGGACTGAGAGTAGCCAGGATTCTCTGCACCCCGTCCCGGAAATTAGAATCAACTACCATTGACTCGGGGTCTGCAGAACGTTCATCTCTGATTATTTCCTTGAGGCAGCTTTCTGCATCGTCGCGTAACGGCGTTTCAAGAGAAACAGGTTCTTTGACCAGGTTCAAGATGATCCGTACCTTTGTTACGGGTATTGCCATATCTGCGGCAATTTCCGTCAGGGTGGGCCTGCGGCCAAGTTGGCGGTTAAGGCCGGTCATTGTCTGATTCAATTTATTCGTCAGTTCAACCATATGCACCGGGATGCGGATTGTACGTGAGTAATCCGCAAGCGCACGGGTAATAGCTTGGCGGATCCACCAGCTTGCGTAAGTTGAAAACCTGAAACCAAGCCTGTAGTCGAATTTTTCAACAGCTCTCATTAGACCGATATTGCCTTCCTGGATCATATCGAGATATGAGAGACCCCGGCCGGAGTATTTTTTTGCAATAGCGCCGACCAGGCGGAGATTGGCCTGGACGAAATCATTTTTCGCCAAGGCGACTTGCGCTTTCTTACCGAGGATCGTTGCGACCCTGCGCTCGACCTCCTGAACAGGCATGCCTATTTCCTTTTCTACGGCGCGGATCGCTTTCTGTTGTTTGCGCTCTCCCTGGATTGTCCGTTCGAGCCCTTTGACTCTGCCGCAGATCTCTTGATGTGCTTCAATAATTTTTTCTACATGCTGGCGGTTAAGTTGCAAGGACTTGATAATTGTGGTGATCTTTTCTCTCTGCAGGATGAGTTTCCTGCCGAGCTGCTTCCGGCGGCAATCAGTCATTGGCTTCTTCAGCCCCCTCGCTGTGCGTTCATGACTCTTCGCCATATACTGGAGCTTTCTCATTCGGGTCCGAAAACAAGTTTTGACGATCCGTTCATTGACCAAGAGCTCTGCCGATGTCTCATCGGGATCCCTAGCAACGTCGCGCACGTTCACCATCCCAGCGGCTATCCTTTTACCCAGTCCGAGTGTCCAATGAAGCGCGAGAGTAGAGGATAGAGCCTCTTCGGCGATCTGGTTTTCTCCTTCTTCGATCCGTTGGGCTAACATGACCTCCTCTTCGCGGCTCAGGAGCGGGATCGATTTAACTTCCTGGAGATAGAGAACGACAGGGTTTGTTGTCGTAGCCAAGGTATCGTCGTCGAAGCCACTGTCCAGCTCTGCGTCATCTGACACTTTATCGGCGATTCCGGTTTCTAAATTAGGAAGTTGATCAGCAGGCCAAACGGCATGAAGCCGCGCGTGTAGCTCGATGTCTGGCGAATCTTCCGCTTCCGGTGGAAGACTGGATTCGTCCTGATGAATAGGATTTTTGTTGGTCATCTTGTCAACTTACCCTGTAACAAATTTCTAACGCGATCTAAGACGAATAATGCTACCTAGTTGCCGGGTACCGATTTTGCGCGTAAACCTTCCAACCTCCTGGTTGGACTATTTAGAGGGTTAAGGACTGTAGGTTTGGCTGAAGATTTCAGTTGACCTTGGACTGAAATCTTGTGCCCGGAATGATTGAGGCATACTAGGGTGACTGATTTACTTTGTCAAACTCAATTGTCGGCTAATTTGACACGCAGTGCGTGGGGATTCCCGAAGCAATCAAGCGAGGATAAGTCGGATAGAAATCACGGAAATGCTCCAGGTTGTTGACCGAGAATCCTTTCCCAAAATCGGCCTGTAAGTGGGATGACAACTCGATCAGGAGCCGCGCACCGTAATCCGCTCGCCGCTTTCTTCGTTGCTGTTCCTCCACGATCTCCCGCCCGATCAGCCAGTACGCGACAACTTGCGTCGTGTTGACCGAACGAGCAACGCCAGCGCGAGCAGATTCCAAAATCTGCCGGATACGATTGTAAATTGAAGTGGTTTTCTGAGATGCCATGATTTTTACATCGTCGCACGCTCTGCGGTGGAAACTCAATATATGGACCTTAACATTAGCGTCCGGGTATTAATTGAACAAATTTAGTTGATTAGGTGAAAACGCGTGAATGTCATCGGTGACGATTTTGGTAAGCAGTTGATCTAACGGAATTCTCTCGAACATGGTCAGGCTCAAGATCTGTAACATTTCATACAAGCTCGCCGACAGGTTGAGTCGCTTTTTGACGA
>QHOF01000126.1 GCA_003219335.1 Verrucomicrobiota bacterium
TGGCCGTGATGGCGTTCCGCCTCAGCCGGGAGGGTTGTTGCCAAGCCCGCTCTATTTGGCGGGCAAAGGAGATGCCCCAACGACCGCAAGGATAACTGGTCTTGATCCCGTGCATTACAGTCTTTTCGGGTCAGCGGATAAACAGTACCGGTATAGCTTGCTGCCGAACGTTAAATGCTCTTTGTAGGCGATTCGGAAGAGCACGGGGTCTGAAGACCAGAGATATCGGCCGGGGTGATCGAACATCAGGGTGAGTAGCATTAGGGCTTTCTCCGGTCAGACAGTTTTCTCACTTTTAAAAGACATTTCGCATCACAGCAATAAAGTGTTCTGGTCTTTTGCGCTGTTTCTGATTTTTCTCCTGGTCTCGCCGGCCGGAGCGCAGGCTCCACCCGCTCAGCCACCGCGGCTTCCAGAACCAACCGGGCGCTCGGGTGAGGCTCCGACGCTACCGCAGGAACTCAAGCCCCCCCTTCCCTCGCCCGGAACGCTTTTACCTCCCGCGCCACTGGCGCCTAAAGGCGAGCCGGTTCCCGGCCTGCGCGTCTTTGTGCGCGAGATCAAGGTGATCGGCAGCACGGTGTTTTCTGGAGAACAACTGAGCAACATTGTCGCACCTTATCTCAATCGGGAACTTACATCTGAGGACCTGGAAACGATTCGGGTCGCGCTCACGCTCCTCTACATCAACAGCGGCTATGTCAACTCCGGAGCGATTCTGCCGGATCAAAACGTGACCAGCGGCGTGGTTACTTATCAGATCATTGAAGGCAGCCTGACAGCGGTCGAGGTGGAAGGAAACCGATGGTTTCGCTCCAGTTATTTTCAAAAGCGATTTAATCTGGACGCAGGGCCTCCGCTCAACGTCAATGCGTTGCAGCAGCGCTTGCAACTCTTGCTCGAGGACTCCCGGATTCAGCGGCTGAATGCGGAGTTGAAACCGGGAGTGAGGCCGGGCGACGGTATTTTGGATGTGCGCGTCGAAGAGAGAACCCCGTATACACTCTCTTTTGAGTACAATAACTATCAATCACCCTCGGTCGGAGAAAACCGCGGCCTTGTTACCCTGGAGCACCGAAACCTCACCGGCAACGGAGACGTAGCGATGGCGCAGTATGGGGCATCGACAGGTCTCAATCCGCTGCTCGATTTCAAATATTCCTTCCCTTTCACCGCCTATGATACAACTGTGAGCTATGAGTATCGCAAGAACACTTTGGACGTGATCGAGCCGCCATTTCAAGGTCTAAACATCAATAGCAAATCGGACATTTACACTCTAACGTTGAGACAGCCGGTTTATCGTACGCTTAACAGTGAAATTGCCCTTGATTTAGTTGGTGAGCGGCTATCGGATAAGACGGAATTATTGGGAGAACGTTTCTCATTGGAGCCGGGTGCTCATAACGGGAGGAGCGTTGTCACCGCGCTTAGAACGATTCAAGAATTTGTCTACCGTACTCCAAGCCAGGTGATCGCCGGTCGGTCGCGCTTTTCGTTCGGACTCAATGCGTTGGGAGCAACCATTAACAAAAATGGCTTGCCGGATGGCGCTTTTTTCGCCTGGTTGGGCCAATTTCAATGGGTTCGGCGTCTGGGTTTTCTTGACAGCTATGCGATCTTTAGAACGGATGTCCAACACTCCGATTCTCCCCTTTTATCACTCGAGCAGGTTTCTATCGGTGGCCGATACAGCGTACGGGGTTACCGAGAGAACACGTTATTGAGAGACAGGGCAGTGATAACTTCTCTGGAGACGCGTGTGCCTTTGATTCAAAATGCGTCGATTCGAAACACCTTTTTGCCCGACTTTATGGTCGATTATGTAGAGCTGGCGCCGTTCTTCGATTTCGCCAGGGGTTGGAATACGAACTTGCCCACCCCCGATCCTAAGGACATTTCAAGCGTCGGCGTGGGGTTGCGTTGGCAACTCACGTTTCCAGGCCGCGTTCCCGTCCGCCCTCAGTTCGAAGTGTACTGGGGACATCGGTTAAGAAACGTTCCCAATCCCAGGAACTCTCTCCAGGACAACGGGGTTCACATGCAGTTTATTCTGGGTGTGTTTTAGTCACATGGTCAGTCACGGGTTCCGACAGTGTTATTTATCATTCTTAACTTCCGAGCCGAAAGCCGAGTAGTGAACGGCCACACGGAAATTGCGTCTACGTAGGTTCAGAGCTAGTTATTGGCTGGAGAAAATATATGCGGGTTATGCATTGTCGCTTTCTTGTCGTTGGCCTCTTATTTAGTGTTATTGTCAATTTTTGGAACCCGTTACTCGCTGCAGAAGTCTCTCCTGCAGATCGCCAATCAAATATGGGGTTGGAGTCGTTTCAACGAGGAGACTTCGAACAGGCTGCTTCGAGCTGGACAGAAGCTTCTCAGTTATACGAGCGCGAAGGCGAGATACGCCGGCAGTGCGAAATGTTAATTTACCTCTCACAAGCCAACCAGGCGCTGGGTCGATACAAGGAAGCCGGCAAAAACCTCGACTTAGCTCTGGGCCTACCCCGAAAAGCCGGTGATCAGATACAACTAGCCTCCGTGCTCGGTGCGCTTGGAAATCTCTATATCGCCACCGGACCGGAGGAGACAGCACTCAAACACCTGAACGAAGGTTTGCGTATATCGAGGGAAGTGAACAATCAGGATCTTTCGGCGAGTATCCTCAATAACCTAGGAAACCTGCTAACGGCGCAAAAAAAATACGCGGAAGCCGCCGCCGCCTATGAGGAGAGCGCATCTCTAGCGAAGTCCCGCAATAACGGTCTATTGACCACAAGAGCACTGATCAATGCAGCCACAGCATCAATACAAAATAAGCAATATAAGGAGGCCAAGGCGCGGCTTGACAATGCCTTAGACCAGATTCGGCCCCTGGAAGCGTCCCACGACAAGGCATCCGGGTTGATCACTATCGGATTGGCGTATGATGAGCTTCGGTCAAGGCTTCCAGACTCGAGCGATTCCTTGTTACTGCTTGCCCATCAGACCTTCAGCGAAGCGGGTACGATCAGTGATAGTATCGGAGATCGCCGCGCTTCATCATATGCCTGGGGGCATCTGGGCAGACTATACGAAGACGAACGCAGGTATCAGGAGGCTTTGCAGTTGACGCGGAGGGCCACTTTCGCAGCGCAGCAAGTAAACGCCCCTGAGTCTCTCTACCGCTGGGAATGGCAAACCGGACGGCTGCTGCGCAAATTAGGATCAATCGACGATGCTATTGGAGCGTACCGGCGCGCCGTCCGTACGCTTCAATCGATTCGACCCGAACTGTCGGTAAGCTACGGGGCTCCACAAACTTCATTCCGTGAGGAGATGGGGCCGGTATACTTCGAATTGGTGGATCTGCTTCTACAACGCGGACAGTCACTGCAGGACCCCAAACAAGTGGCTCCATACTTGATTGAAGCACGCGACACGGTGGAGTTATTTAAGGTGGCCGAGTTGCGGGATTATTTTCGCGATGACTGTGTAGACACAGCTTTGTCTAAAGTTACCAAGCTCGACGTTGTGGGCAACACAACTGCTATAATCTATCCGATTCTTTTAGCGGATCGAACGGAATTGCTGGTCGGCTTGCCAACTGGGCTGAAGCAAGTTTCGGTTCCGGTAGGAACGGAGACTCTAACGAAAGAGGTACGAGAGTTTCGACGCAAATTGGAAAAACGGACGACACGGGAATATCTCCCTCACGCTCAAAAGCTCTATGACTGGTTGATCCGTCCGATAGAGCCGGACTTGGCAGCTTTTCCGATTGATACCCTGATCTTCGTTCCGGACGGAGCGCTGCGAACGATTCCAATGGCAGCTCTCAACGATGGCAAACAATTCGTGATCGCCAAGTATGCCGTGGGCATTACTCCGAGCCTCAATCTCACGGATCCCCGGCCGATCAAGCGGGAGGACATGAAGGTTTTGGCCGTTGGCGTGACCGAGGCGGTGCAGGGATTTCCGGCGTTGCCAAATGTCTCAGAGGAGCTTCACGAGCTGCAAACCCTTTTGGGAAGCAAGAATCTTGTTGACCGCGAATTCCTCGCGTCCAATTTTGAAAAGGCATTGAAAGAAGAACAATTCAGTATCGTTCACGTCGCCTCCCACGGTGAATTTGGTAACGACGTTGACAAGACTTTTCTTCTCACTTTCGATGACAAGCTGTCGTTGGATCGCCTCAATCAGATGGTCGGGGTGTTCCGCTTCCGTGACGACCCTTTAGAGCTGCTCACCTTGAGCGCTTGCGATACCGCCGCAGGAGATGACCGTGCGGCGTTGGGGCTCGCGGGCATGGCGATCAAGGCGGGTGCTAGGAGCGCCCTGGCTACCCTGTGGAACATAAACGATGAAGCTGCAGTGGATCTTGTCGTAGATTTCTACCGCGAACTTAAAGATTCGTCCGTTTCGAGGGCCGTCGCGCTGCAGCGCGCGCAGCTAAAGTTAATCAACAATCCGCGCTATGAGCATCCGGGATTTTGGTCGCCTTTCTTAATGATCAATAATTGGCTCT
>QHOF01000127.1 GCA_003219335.1 Verrucomicrobiota bacterium
TCATTCGCCATCCTGAAGAGGTTCACACCCTTAGTTTTCAGGATCTTATTACTGTCGTGATTAAGCACATTCCTGACGATCTGACCTCCAAGATAGAATTCATTGCCTGGATAGTCGCCATGAAGTATGCCGCCCACTACTTCAGGGAACCCCCCGTCAGGCTTAAAACCGTAGGTCTCATATCCTGCTACCAGAGAATCTGTAAGTCGTATAACGATACTTGCCGGAGCCATCTCAAAGTAGCTGCGCGCGTGATTGCCTGCCACGTCGTTCAGCTCAGAGATGGCCCGCAGCAAATGACGAAGCCAATCTTTATGTTGTTCACCTTTGCTTGGATACGCTTTACCGTCTGGGGCCTTCGCACCGTCCGCTGGCTTCCCTTTATCGTCCAGACGACAGTCGATAAGATTGAGTGCAAAAGGATACTGGAACGCCGTGACAACAGTTTCACGGTGAAGGAGTGCAGAGGTCGTTGCGTTTTGCCAAGGGCTGTCCTGATTCTTTATAGTCAGCGGAGATTGAGTAAAAAGCGCATCATGCCTGTACGGCTCGACGGCTCTTGCGAGATTCATGCGTAGGACAGAATCACGTTTGAACTGAAAGCTGCGATCTTTGACCACCTTGTCTGGAATCTGCCCACGATCGGCAACAAAGTAGCCAAAGAAGAAATCGTCGGCGAATTTTTCGGGGAATGGATAGTCCTCAAATCGAACTGCGAGCTGCTCTTCGTTATGAAGTCGCTCCCGGTTACGGGGCAAACCATACTTAAAAAGAGTTTCTCGAAGCGCATTGCGCATCGCCTCTGGCGAGATTATGGGATACTCAAACCGTCCATAAGTTACCTTTTGAATGACACTTCGATTTTCGTCGGACTCCCCGCGATAGTTCGCTGACGGGGCCGGATATGTCAAAACAGTTGCGAAAATGTTCATCTTAACCTCCGCTTCAAACAAAATTAGACTCTGGAAAAACTTGACAGCGCCAGCATCGCTAGCGCTTTGACCTCTTCCCACCGTACGTCGCTCAAGATCGTGTCCGCCACGGTTTGATATTCAGCTTCCGGCAAATAGTGTGGAACCGAGCAAATAGTCCCAGTGAAGTAGGACACAAAGTCCTCCTTTGCATGGCACGCGCGAAATCTCAAAAAGGCGTCCATGCAAACCTTTTCACGTGCTTCGCGGTACCTCTGAGGGACATCGATCCTTTCCCTGTTAGTGTTGGGATCTTTCACTTTCCTGTTTTTGAAGTCATCCCACTTTATGCCGGATTTACTCTCTGTTTTTCGAAATACGTAAGCTTGTACGAGCTTATAAACTCGCTCTGTAATGTTATTCTCGACAGATGAAACGTTTGTCATCTAAACCTCCTTTCACCTCATTCGGCTTCAAAACCCTTCCTGCTGTCTGCTGAAAACCAATCTGCTCGTGAACCAATAAACCTCTGGGAGTTATTGCGGGAGAAGAGTTGGTCGAAGCCGCGATACCACGATTCTCCACGTAACAAATTTAAGATCCTTTGGCGCTTGAATAACGGATCTCGGTAGCATCCTCGAAGGGTTTCATATTCTTCTAACAAGCGCCGTGTCACAGAAACTCGGTCTGCTCCCAGCATGCGAATATTATTCCCTTGCCTTTCCAGGTGGTAAACCTCGACACCAATAATGCTATACGCCAGTTCCCCTCTCTCAGCCTTAGCTTTTGCAACACGCGTAAGATGGTGAAGGTACTCCAGGCCTCCCTCCTGAGGAAGAGAAATGACCGCCTCCCTCGGACGATAACCTGCCAACTCAGGCTTCAGCTGAGCAGTGGTATCCGGGAACTCTTGGACGAATCCTTCAAGGTCGGACACATCGGGCACAACAAGCACGTAACTGCCTGTAAATTTGCTCTCACCCTCACGGTCGATTACTTGGGGAACGTAGACACCCATCACCACTGGCCAAAAATGAAGCAGAAAGACCTCGTCTGCCCTACCACGGAAAGCAACCCGTTCTGCGTTCGCGGCCTGAGCCCCCACGAAAATGGAACTCGCGATATCAACGGCATAAATTTCGTTTTGCGCCCGGCGCTGCTGGAATTTTTGCAAATCGCTCCATGTGGCGTCCGCTTCGCTCACCGTTTTCCTCTCCGCACGTTCTTCGTAGGGAATACGCGTCCTAGGGACGCCTCGTAATGTTTCCCAAATTGCCTCTCGCCAAAGTTTGAGCCAAACCTGAGGCATACCAAAACTGGCGAGAAACGGCGCCTTCGGAATAATTTGAGGGTATATAAACACTGTTCTTTCTTTACCTGTTTTCGAATCGATTCGTTTCTCTTCGCGCAATGGCCTAATTTCCCTTTTCTTCTTGTCCTTCCTCTTGCGAGGCGATTCCCTTTCCTCTGTTGCCGCGTCATAAAGGTCGTTAAAACTGGAGGCGAGAGAATTCCTTGTCAAAGCAACTGTAACCGTACCATCTGACTGAAAAGATATTTCAGGCAATACCTTGATCTTTCTACGCCGCATTGAGTCGACGAGTACCAAGAACCCAGCGAGGCCCGCACGGTGTTGTGCAGTTGGAAGCACAAAAGGGTCGTACGTCAGCGCAATTATTTCTTCAGCCATGTTGACTTCTCCTCATCTAAAAAACCGAAGTCTGGATGGTAGTGATCTAAGGGCGCTTCGCGAAGATATCGGCCCAGTTTTGCATTTTCTCGGGCGAAACGCCTCGGCACTGGAACGACGTGGCCATCGGCCTCTGATTCACCAGCTGTACGTTTGAGCAAATACTCCCCAATGTCAGAATCAAGCACGCAGTCAACGGTGAAATCGTCGCCTTCGCGAAACGACTCGTCCTGAGCCATTGCGTAAGGTCCCGCGTCCAAAAATCCTGTGTAACCACCTTCCATGAAGGGATCTGCTACCTCCATAGCTCCCAGGTAGTTTGCGAGGTCGACGTGGCAGAGCTGCTTTTTACCTGCTGACAACGTTTCAACGAAGATCTTTCCTGCCTCTATTTCCTTTTCATCGTACGGTTTCACGCCGCTGGCCAAGTAAACATAGACCTTTCCGATACGCCCATTCTTCGGAACAGGTTCTCTACAACAACGACCCATACGTTGAATGATGGAGGGGACAGGAGCGATCTCCGTGATAAGAACGTCTGCGTCCAAATCTAGACTCATTTCACAGACCTGGGTGGCAACGACAACGGTGCCTTTATCGAACTGTTGGACCACCCTGTTATGATGGCGCCGCCTGTCATAAAGTTTGAAACGACTGTGGTAGCAAAATACTCTGCCAGAATCAGCGAGATGTGCTTTAAGATCTCGCGCGCTTTCCTGACAGCGTGAGACCGTATTAACTACCCACAGCACTTTCTTACCGTTGGCAATCGCATTTTTAACGATATCCAATAGCCCTACTTCCTCAACAACGGAAAGATTGTAGCGCTCGCTTTTCGACTGCCTCTGTAGGTCTTCAAACGCTTCCCTCGAATGCGGAAATACCTGCAAACCACAGCCATCTCGAAGTATCTCCAGCCGGTCAGGTGGAAGACTCGCAGTCATGCAAAGAACAGGGACATTAAAAAACTTTAGGAACCATTCAAGCGCCGTAAACATGGTGCGGTCAAAGCTGTGGACTTCGTCGATTACCACAACACTGTCGGCAAGAACTGGCAAAAGACAAAGAGATGCGTAGTGATTTCGCACGAAAGCCAAGAAACTGTCCACAGTCGCGCTAAAAACTCGTTTCGGCCAATAGCCAAGAGCGAAAAGCCGTTCCTGAACATGATAGTCACCCCCGTGGCGGGGATCGCCAGGATTTTGAAAAATGCCTGCTAGATCATAGGCGGCCGTGCCATGCAACAGCGTCGCGTCTTCTCCTCCAGCCCATGAGACATAATCACGAAATCCCTCGGTCGCGGTAGAACGAGTGGGGTAAAGAAAAATCACCCTCGACGCTGGTCTGTGACTCAATTGGTTTTTAATCCACTTCCATGCCGCGAGTGTCTTTCCCGTTCCGCCCCCCGAAAGAAGCAAAGCACGGCTGCCTAATTCTCCAGCAGCAATCTGAAAGTCGTGCCATTCGAAGGCACGATCTGATTTTCTTTCAATCTCACTAATTCTCTGCTGGATGATTTTCTTCTCGACCCAATCCGCAGTCAGCGGATCAAATTCAAAACAGTCGCTTATCCATCTTTTGAGCGGATGTCCTTCCCGAATCAGAGCTGAGCCAGCCGAGTCAGCGGCAATCAGACCTGCTTTCACGGCAACGAGGAGCCGGTGTCGTTCTGAACCTTTCTGGAGTTTTCGTTTGAAG
>QHOF01000070.1 GCA_003219335.1 Verrucomicrobiota bacterium
GACCCGAGCATCATGGCCTATTTCAAACCGAACCAGCCACTGCGCGACGGCTTGGAATTCGTCGATCGCACCGGCGGCTCCAACCCGCTAACACTGGTCGTGTCCGCGAGGAACGGCAGCCTGCTGAACACGGACGAGGCTTACCAAAAAATGTGGAGACTCCACGGCGCGTTGGAGAACGAGAAAGACGTAGGGACTGTAATTTCGCTGCCGACTCTTCTGGCCGAAGGCGACCGCACGCCGTTTTCGTTTCTGATCAGCTACGAAAAAATGATGGAGATCATGGCGCAACCGAAGTACGCGCGCGTGTCAAAAAGTTTTGTCACCGACGACCGCAAAGAAGCGGTATTCATGCTCAGGATGATCGAGGCGCGCCGGGCGAAATACCGCGTCGATGTGGTGAACGATCTTCGCGCCGTGTGCCGGAAATACGGATTCCACGTTGACCTCGTCGGCGGCATTTACTATTTGCAGGGGCGCCTGGCCAAGCTGGTCGCGGACAGTCTAGTGACCGGATTGTTCTGGCTAAATGTGTTGTTCATTGTGGTCGCGTTCGTCGTCGCCCGATCCATCCGCGGCGCGTTTGCCATGATCGCGAGCCTGACGCTTGTGCCCCTGTCGATGCTCGGAGGCATCGGCTGGTTTCATGTGCCGGTGGACATCATCTCGGCGCCGGCAACAAACGTCTGCATTGGCATCGCCATCGATTCGATGATTCATCTTGTCTTCGGCGTGCGTCGCGCGCAGCGAGATGGGAAAAAAGGCTGGGCTGCATGGGTATTCGCGCGTGAAGAACAATGGCGCGGGATCGTCTATTCGGATCTGATCATCGCCGCCGGCTTCGCCATTTTCGTGCTCTCGGATTTTCCGCCGACGCAGCGGTTCGGTCTCGTGGTGCTCGCCGGATGCGTCATCGACATTCTGGCGAATCTTCTTGTTCTGCCGCTGCTCGGCGGCGCACCGTTAAAAAAGCGCGATTGAGCATGCGGCTGCGATGCAATAGTTTGAAGGGTGATGCAGGCCGCGTTTTACCAGTCAGACTCTGAACAGCCGCATCCGGGGCGGGCGCGGGGGATCATCAAAGCGCACCCGGAAGTACGGCAATTGATGGTGCGTAATCCATGGACTGCGCTGATCGCGGTCTCGATCCTGATCGTGCAAACAGCGATCGCGTACGGAATGGGGCGACTGGGTTTCGGTTATTGGTGGCTGAGCCTGCTGATTGCGTTTTGCGTGGGCGCATTCGCTAATCATGCCAATTACGTCATCATTCATGACGCGACGCATAACCTGATTTTCCGGAACCCGGACTGGAACAAAATGGTCGCCGTCATCGCCGATCTGCCGAACCTCACGCCGGGCGCGATGGGGTTTCGCGTTTATCATTTGAAACATCATGCGCATCAGGGCGACTACGAATACGACGCGGACCTGGCGAATCATTGGGAAGCCCGACTCGTGGGCAACAAATGGTATCGGAAAGCGATCTGGCTGATGCTCTTTCCATTTTTCCAGCTGACGCGCCCGCCACGATTGAAGGCGATCAAGATGTGGGACCGCTGGTTCTCGATCAATCTCGCGTGCGCGGTCGTGTACGATGTGGCGATCGTCTATTTCTTTGGCTGGGCCGGATTTCTGTATCTGGTGTTCGCGTTTTTGTTTTCGATTGGATTGCATCCAGTCGGCGCGCGCTGGATTCAGGAGCATTACACGTACGATTTCGACCAGGAGACGTTCAGTTATTACGGGCCGATCAATCGCGTGGCTCTGAACATGGGTTATCACAATGAACACCACGATTTGCCATCGATCCCATGGAACAACCTGCCGAAGTTGCGCGCCATGGCGCCGGAATTTTACGAGAACCTGAGGTATCACTCCTCATGGAGCCGGTTGCTTTTGCAGTTCATTTTTGACAAGCGATACAGCCTGTATTCGCGAGTCGAACGGATGAAAGAAAAGGACGGGATTCACGAGGCTTCACAGACAGTAAACCACCGAAATGGCAGTCTTGATCTCAGTGCCCGGCCCATTAGGTTTTAGGTATGGCTGAGCGACACTACGTCTCGACCAAGAGTGAAACGGTCCGCATGTTCGAGAGCGATTTCGTGGAATTTTTTTCGCGCGTTCACCCGGCCACGCCGTTGATCCTGTATTTGCCGGTAGTGGGCTTCATGCTTTACCTCGCGCTATCGCGGCAAAAATTGTCGATCTTCGCTGTCGCAGCATTTTTCCTGCTCGGCGTCATCCTTTGGACGCTGTTCGAATACCTCATCCACCGATATATTTTCCATTACGAACCGAAGACACGCGTCGGAAAACGGTTGCACTACATCATTCACGGGGTGCATCACGATTACCCAAACGATGCAAAAAGGCTGGTGATGCCGCCCAGTATCAGCGTACCGCTTGCGATTCTTTTCTACGGCGTGTTCCTGTTAATTTTCGGGCGCTTTGCGCCGAGCGCATTCGCCGGACTGGTGTTCGGCTATGTCTGCTACGACATGCTCCATTACGCGATCCATCATTTCTCCGTGAAACACGGTGCGTGGCTCTGGCTGAAGCAGTATCATCTTCGCCATCATTACAGAGATGACCACGTCGGGTTCGGCATCAGCTCGCCGCTTTGGGACTACGTCTTTCGCACCAGGCGCAGGTAATCGCCCTATCCGGGTAGCCGCACATCCTCCTGAAAAATCGGACGCTACAGTTGCACTAAAGTCTTGTCCTTAAATCCGAAACCCCATAGATTGGCTGCCCCGACGCGAAAACTCTGTGGTCTGTCAATGGCAGTGGAAAAACCTCGTAAGGAGTCTGGTGAAACACAAAATTGTCCAGTTTTGCTGGGAAATACCGTCCGTCGAGAGGCGAGCGAGCGAAACACACTGTACAGCCTGATGAACCTGGAGGAAGTCGCGAAACATAGTCTGAGTAATTTCCTGGCGGGCGAAAGTGACGACCCGTTACAAGCGCCGCCGAGCTTTACAAACTGGATGCGCCAGGGCGCCTGGGCCGCTGAACTGTATGAACCTGAGCTGCTCGCCAGCGCAGACGCCCGCACAATGATCAACTACGACGGCAAACCGCGGCCGGTGATTAATCTCTGCTCGTATAATTATCTTGGTCTTGCCAATCATCCCGAAGTACTCGCCGCCGCGCAGGAAGCACTGCGGACACACGGGATGGGAGCGTGCGGTTCGCCCATGCTTTCAGGCATGACCGATCTCCATCGCGAGCTCGAACGGCGCGTCGCGAAATTTCTTGGCCGCGAGGATGCAATGCTTTTCAACAGCGGTTTTGGCGGCGCTCTCGGCACCATCTCCGGGCTGTTGCGCAAAAGCGACGTTGCGATTCTGGATAACCGTTCGCATCTCAGTCTTCGCGATGGAGCGGTCCTGTCGCGGTGTCGCACGGGAAAATTCGAGCATAACGATGCCGCCTCACTCGACGCGGCATTGAGCCGTGAGAAAGCCCGGCGCCAGCTCGTCGTCGTCGAAGGCATTTATTCCATGGATGGCGACTTTGGAAATCTAAGGGAACTGCTCGATGTCGCAGACTCTCATGGTGCGAAGGTTTTCATTGACGAAGCGCATTCTATGCTGGGATGCGGCAAACACGGCCGAGGCGCGGCCGAGCATTTCGGCGTGGAAGACCGGTTCCCGCTGGTTTACGGGACGTTTTCCAAAGCGTTCGGCGCACTGGGCGGCTTCGTTGCCGGCTCAAAGGAGACGCTGCAATACCTGCGTTTCTACGCGCATCCGTATGTCTATTCGTGTGCGCTACCGCCGGTAGTGATTGCGGCGATTCTGAAAGCACTGGAACTTGCCATAAGCCACCCGGAGCTGCGCGCGAAACTTTGGGAAAACGCCAATTACTTCTATGCCCAACTGCACAAGCTCGGGCTCGATACCGGAGCATCCACAACTTACGTGATGCCCATTGTCATCGGTGATCGGGGGCGCATGTATCGGCTCGGCCACGAATTGCGGCGGCGCGGTCTTTGGGTCGCGCCGGTGGATTATCCAGCGGTGCCGCAAAATCGAATCTGTTTCCGCGCGTGCGTCACTGCCAAACACACGCGGGCGGACCTGGACGAAGCGCTCAACATTCTCGAGGAGACACTGGTTCCTGCGCTTTTACAAAAGCAAAGCGCCTGAGCTTGCCGAGTAAATCGATGTCGGAGCAGACCGAGACGCTACCATCGCGCGTCGAAGCTACCTATAAAGCACGCGAGGTGGAGGGCGTTCTGGATCTCTATTTTTATCGGCCAATAGGGTTTCTGCTGGCCGAGTTTTTCGCGCGACTCAAGATGACGCCCGCGGCTGTGAGCCTGCTGGCCGGCGTCTGCGGCGTCATTGCGGGGCACCTTTACTTTTATCGGGATCTCCGCATCAACATCGTGGGCATGGTGCTGCATGTTTGCTCCAATGCGCTGGATAACGCGGACGGCCAGCTCGCGCGTTTGACGCGACGGCAAAGCCGCGAAGGGCGCATCGTTGACAGCATCGCCGACCACGTGGTGTTCGCGAGCATTTACGTGCATCTGGTTCTCCGGTATGCGCTCGCAGGTGCGTCGCCAGCGATCTGGTTTCTCGGACTTGCCGCCGGGATCAGTCACGCGTTGCAAGGCGCGGCAGCTGATTATTACCGCAGCACCTACCTTTATTTTGTAACAAACGGAGCACGCGGCGAACTGGATTCCTCGTCCGAACTGCGCGCGGACTACCGAAAATTGACCTGGCACCAGCGACCGTGGGACAAACTTTTGCTGGCGCTGTATTGGAATTTCACTCGCCAGCAGGAGATCCTCGCGCCGCATCTGAAAAAAGTGCGGGAACTGACCGGCCAACTGTTTCAAGGCGAAAGCCCTGACTGGCTAAGAACTCGCTATCAAAATCTGGCAAGCCCGACCTTGGAATCGTGGCGTTTATTGATGACAAACACGCGGATGTTGGTTTTGTTTGTCCTTCTGTTCATCGGCCAGCCGATTTACTATTTCTGGTTCGAACTCATCCCGCTCAATCTGCTGCTTGTCTATCTCGTTACGCGCCAGGAACACATGGCTGAATCGCTGGTGGAAGTTGCAGAGCGATGGGGAAATTCGGCGTAGAGGACGTTTTTCTATTCGTGTCGGACATTGAAGTTTCAGAAGTCATCTCGCGGCGTGAACGCAAAGCGTTCATCAAATTTCCGTGGCAAATTTACGCCAACGACCCGACGTGGGTGCCGCCGTTAATCATCGAACGCAAAGGATTTCTCGATCGCAAACGGCATCCATTTTACAGGCACGGCGACGCCGCATTATTTCTGGCGTCCCGCAGTCGCGGGAGCAAGGTCGTCGGCCGTATCATGGCCAGCGACGATCCGAATTACAATTCGCTGCATCAATCAAACGTCGGCTGTTTCGGCTTGTTCGAGTGCATCAACGACCGCGAGGTAGCCGCTGCTCTCTTCGAAGCCGCGGCCAGTTGGCTTCGGAAGAGAGGGCGCACCGAGATAATGGGGCCGATCGATTATTCGACCAATTACGTCTGTGGCCTGTTAATCGATGGATTCCAGTTTCCACCCACCATCCTGACCGCGCACAATCCGCCGTACTACCGCGAATTGATCGAGAGCTGCGGTTTTACCAAGGCCAAGGATTGGTACGCCTGGTGGTTCGCTGACCCGTCGAAAGCCGTGGCACATTTGCGACCGCTGGTCGCGCGGTTCCAAAGACGCTGTCCCGCGGCAATTCGGCCGGCAAATCTGAAGAACCTTCACAATGAGAGCGGACGGCTTCGTGAAATTTTCAATCAGGCATGGCAAAAGAATTGGGGCTTCGTGCCGTTCACACAAGCGGAAATCGATTTCATGACCGAAGAACTGAAGCCGTTACTGGCTTCGGATCTCGCCTGGATCGCTGAGATCGGGAATGAACCTGTCGGATTCATTTTGTGTTTGCCTGACATCAACGTTGTCCTGCGCGATATCAACGGGCGCCTGACTCGTTTTGGGCTTCCGATCGGTCTGATCAAATTGCTGCTGTACAAAAAACGCATCCGAAAAGCGCGCCTGATTGCTCTAGGGGTCGTCGAAAAATATCGCCGCACCGGAATCGCCGAGATGCTGGTGTTGCGCATTATTGAAGAACCAATGATCAAACGCGGGATGAGCGGCGAATTGAGCATGACGCTGGAAGACAATTTTATGATCAACCGCTTTCTCGAGGCGATCGGCGCAGAGCGCTACAAAACCTACCGCATCTACAGCAAATCAATCGACCGGGCATAATTCTCCACCTTTCCAGCTTTCTTTACTTCGAGCGTTTGCGGAAGTTTCCGAATGTCATGTACCGCAGCACGAAGAGGTTTTATAGTATTTTGCAGCCGTTGAGTGAGCGTATCAGTGCTCTTCTGGCCATATGCATTCCTGGTTGTTGTCATTTCATCGATTACCCAGCGGTGCCTTTCCGGAGTCAGCGTTACTGGCGATGTTCTGTGGCCCCGGCCAGGCACTCTGCCGTTGTCCCTGTTCGGTGAAGGCTCCTTGGACGGTAATCTCCAGTTTCCCGTCAACAGAACGGGGGGGATGTTCACCGCGAAAATGGGCATGGCAAATCACTTCGTGCAGCAGGTTTTGACTCGCGCGGCGTGACCTGCCAAGTTATGCGAGTCTTAATCCATTCCAAATTTCCACAGGACGCTGAATTTGATGAGCAAGCCCCAAGACGGTTTCGTTTCGCGGTTTTTAAATCGACCGATTTCGCGACGCATCACGCGTTTTCTCCTCCGGTTTCCGATTCATCCCAACACATGCACAGTATCAATTTTTGTACTGCCGGTGATCGCAAGCGTGTTCCTAATGCGGGGCGATTACGTAAGTGTCGTCGGCGGCGCGGCCATTTTTCAACTGTTCAGTATTCTTGATGGTTGCGACGGCGAAATTGCACGCGCCAAAAATTTGGAATCAAAATTCGGGGAACGCCTAGATTACTTTTGCGATTTTATCGCAAGCCTCATTTATGTGCTGGCGCTTGGGTTTGGGCTTCATCATGCAAGCGAAGGAATCGTTTGCGCCGTGCTGATTACGGCGAACGAATGGCTTCTGCATGGGGGCAGCACTCCAATGTGGATTGCTTCGTCGGAGTTGCATGAGTCGTTTTACCCAAGACACCACGGAATGATCGGGCATTCCGGTTTGCTCAACCTAGGCGAACGATTTGCGTGGTGGGCTTTTCAGCTGACCAAGCGAGACGTCGCTATTTTCGTTTTTCTGCTGCTGGCGGTCCTGAACTTGGTGAACTGGATCCTGTATCTTTGGACGATTGTTGCCGGCACAAGCCTCGTTCTGAACGCGATCGCCACGATCAGGGCCGGCCTTGACCAGGGCGATGTTGCTGTGCGCGAGCCGCGGTCATGACTGCGGTGCGCCGGCCGGAATACCTGTCGATCTTACGTCACTGCGCCTGACGCGCGCCGGCTGATCTCTTCCTCGGCACACTGCAACATTCGGAGCGTATCGATGTCGTGCCACCGCGCGTCGCCGATGTCAATGGCACGCACCTTATCGTCAACCGCCATCAGCCGGATTCCATCAGCCAGGCTGCAATCATCTCTGCCGCCGTCGGATTTCGCCAGCTCGAGATAGTCGAAGATCTCCCGCGAGCAAACGAACAAGCCGGTATCAATCGCATCGTAATCGCGAAGATTTTTGCCAATGGCCACGATTCGGTTACCGCGCGTCTGCACCTTCATCGCATCATCGACATCGAAAATAGAATCCAGTTTTCGATCCACTGCTATGTTGAGAAGGTCAGGGTCGAAAGAACGAATGAGAAGATCGACCATCGCGTTGTCGAAAAGATGATCGCCCATCGTGAGGAGAAACGGCACGCCGACGTGGCCGGAGGCGGCAAGAAGCGAGATGCCGTTCTGTTTTTGCCACTCGTGATTTTCAACGAAAGAGGACTCAGGCCCGGCGGGGATCAACTCTTTAACCGCTGCAATCATTCGATTGCTTTGGTAACCAACAACAAAGGTTGCCTTTTTAATTCCGGCGTGGATCAGCAGATCGATCGTGTAGGAAATTAACGGGCGACCGAGCACTGGAACGAACGGCTTCAATAAAATGTTGTCGCCGCCACGCAGACGCGAACCTTCCCCGGCCATCAAGATCACTGCTTCAGAGATGCCGTTCATATTTTGTAGTACCTTTTTAGTCCCCAAATGCTCACGCGTTGCGGAAGAAAACGGAATATCAATGGCGCGATTTTCGATTGAAATACGTCGCCCACGGCCATCCGCGGCGGCGGATGAACGGCGCTGATCAGTTTGAGAACCCGGCGAGCGACAAGATCGGGCTTTGGGGCCTTTTTTATATTACGGTCGCTGACGTTCCAGGTTTTGGCGACTTTGGCATCGTAGTACGGGTCGCCTTGCGTGCTCTTACTCACTGCCTGGTTAAACTCCGTGCAAATGTCACCTGGTTGTAGATCGACAAGGAGTACGCCGGAATCACCCAGCTCAAGCTGCGTTGTCATTGTAAATGACGCCATGGCTGCTTTGGCGGCGTTGTAAGCGGCCATGAACGGCACTGGGAGACGAGACGCGAGCGATGTCACGTTAATAATTAAGCCTTCCCCTCGTGCCCGCATCATGTGCAAGGCCAGCCGCATCAAGTGAAGCTGCCCAAAAACGAGAATTTGAAACTGGCTCGCGATTCCTTGTCTGGAAAGAAACTCAACCGGCCCGAAGTGACCGCTACCGGCATTATTGATTACGACGTGGAAATGACCTGCTTCCGCAAGCGCCTGGTTAAATGCCTCTTCAATTGAATGGGGGTCGCTCAGATCGAGCCGAACCGGATGTAGTCGCGGCAGTTTCGGTATGCGTTCCAAATTGCGCGACGTACCCCAAACCTCGTGACCTTGGGCGATTAGCAGCTTCGCGATGGCCAGACCGATGCCGGAGCTCGCGCCGGTAAGAAAAACTTTCTTCACGATTTAGAAAATGGCTTCGTGTCGAGTGTTGCTTTGCCTGTTGCTAACCCATTGATTCCTATTTTAACTATCGCTGCGATGCAAGAATCTCCTGCGCGGCAATTTCAGCGTTGTGCTAGTCGTGTTGATGACTCTCACGGGTTTAGGCTGTCGATCCCATGCCGATGGTGCCGCTAATCTCGGCGCTCATTGTCATGTTGAGCGTACTGGGTCTTAAGCGTTTGCTTCCCATTGTTAGAAAACGCCGGCAACAAGCCCATTTCATCCGTGAAACTTTGGCCGGCAGCAGCAAGTCAGATGGTCGCCGTGTCATTGCTTCCCTTACAACAGTGCCGGAGCGTATCGGCAACCTGGGATCGACGATTCGCTCTCTGCTGAGGCAAACACGGCCGCCGGATGAGATCGTGTTGGCAGTCCCGGAATTTTCGATTCGTGAGCAGCGGCCCTATGAGGTGCCCGAATATGTTTCGCGCTTGCCGCGCCTGCGGATTTTGCATTGTCGCAGGGATTGGGGACCGGCGACGAAGTTTATCGCCATCGTTCGAGAAGAGTTGGCGGCTGGCAGGGGAGATACATTGTTAATGGTGGTGGACGATGATCGCGGTTATCCGCGAGACGCGCTGGAAACCTATCTCCATTACAACAAGCAATTACCTGATGCGGCGCTTTGTTTTCGCGGCGCCGCAATGCCGCGAAATCTGGACTGGCGTGACGCAAGGATGATTCGGGCGAGTGAGCTGCGCCAGCCGCAACCCGTGGCGGTCGTCACAGGGTGCGGAAGTTATTTAATCCAACCGCGGTTCTTGGACGAATCGCTCTGGGATTATTCCCGAGCGCCGCGGGGAGCATTTTACATGGACGATATTTGGATCAGTGGATGCCTAGCCAGGCGCAACGTGAAGAGATACGTTGTGCCTGCATCGGCCATGATGCGGAGCGTGCTTCGGCAGCGCCAGACCTCGTCGCTGCACGATGTGCCTAACGGGCGTCAATACAACAACAACGAAACGATCGCATTTTTCGGGGGCGCCTGGGACGTTTTCGATTCGCACTAAGAATGCTGCTCCTTTCGATGGACATGGTGCCGCCACCACTGAGGGCCGAAGACCGTTAGGAAAACTGCGGCGCTGGCGACTTGCCCCGCACTGCCGCCTAAAAATACGCGGCAGACCAGAGCGGGAACAAGCGCAATTCCTGCGGCGATCAGCGGCGGGCTGATGTCGCTCCAGGAATCTTTCCAACGGAAAATCCATCGCAGCGTCGCATAGCGCAGGATGCCCTGAACGACGTACGGCAAGAGAATACCAAACGCGGCTCCCAAAGGTCCAAACCGCGGAATCAACCACAAAAGCCCCGCAGCCGCGACGACACAGGTGATCGACGAATGCAGAAGATTCAAAAGTGGCCGTTGCACCATGATTACCGTCTCGCCCAACGCAACGAAAGCATTGGTAGCACTGGCGAGGGCGACGATGCCCAGCCAAACGCCGCCTTGCCAAAACGCCGGACCATAAAGGAGCAGAATCGTGCTGCCAGCGAGCGATAAGACGGCGACAAGCGGCAGCAAGATCCATAGCATCCATTGAGCCAGCCGCGCGTAGGTCGCGGCTGCGACGTCGTGGTCGCCCGTCGCAGTCATACCAGCTACCACTGGCGCGAAAATCGGATTGAACGCCTGATTCACCTTTCGCAAGCCGTTGGCCATCCCAATGACTGCACTGTAAACGCCAACAGTTGTAAGCGTCACTCCGGGGGCGCGTCCAACGAAGTAACCCAGCAAGATGAGATCCAACCGTGCAATAAATGCGTTAATCAATTGATAAATGCTGATGGGAGCGGAATATGCGAGCAGCGACCGTGCTTGGCTGAAAGGCGACATGACAGGCGTCTGCGCGGGAACATGGCGAAACAACGTCGAGGCGAGCGCGAGCGCAATCACTCCTGATGCCGCCGTTCCGAGGATTGCAGCTACTTCCGGTGAGGATTCTTTGAAACCGACTGCGAGCGCAAGCAGAAACACGAGCGTGGTTGCAACTGGCTCGGTCAACCCGCGCGAGTAAATGTCGTGTTGCATCACCTTCATCCCGCGCGAAATGGCGGTGCTGATGCGATAAAGAGCGAGACCCGGCATCGCGCAGAGAACCAATGTGAGCGCGGAAATCATTTGTGGCTGTACATGAAGACGGTTGTTAAAAAACCGGAGCGCCACGATTACAATGACCGAAGTGACAACAGACTGCATAATCCCCAGCACCGCGGCCACTCGAAAAAGAGACCTGCTCCGCGCGTGATCGCCCACCGCTTCCGAGCGCGCGATGAATGTAGTGATTGCATTGTCGAGGCCGAGGACACCGATTTTGCTGATGATGTCGGTCGTGGACCAGGCAACGGAGAATATGCCAAGTGCTGCCGGACCGAGCAGCCGCGCAACGAGGAACGTGAATATCCCGCGGAAATTAGACGCCAGCATCGCAATCGTGTTCAGGAAGGCGCCGCGTTTTAGCTCAACTCCGGTTGCGTCCACGCGCGCGGGCGCATCCACCACAGGAGGCGCGACGTCGAGCGCAATTTCGGCCGCCCGTATTGGCTCTTCGCGAAGTCGGTCGCCTGCTGGGGCAATTTCAAGGTTAGGTGTCATGACAAACAGCACCGTGATTCATCTCCCGCGGAATTACTCTCGCGGAGAGGAGTTGACTGAAATTCACAAGACGTGCCCGGTCAAGGGAGTGTGTTGCCGTGGCCATCTTTGCATCGGGAGGAGAATCTCGCTACATCAGGCTCATTCCGACTATGAACCGTGACTCCCAGAAAGAGAGCGGGACGACGATGCGCGAACCGGGCGGCCCGCGGGCTTAAAGACTCTAGCGCGGGCTCGTCTCCTGCGCCCGAGCGAACGAGGTCAGTTCGATCTTCTGCTCTTGGAGGAGCGACCGCGTTTCAGGCGCCGTCAAGGCCTCCAGTTCCTCTGCCCATCGATAGCCCCAATGACCATATCGCGTGCAGGTCTCCTTGTCCCCTTCGCCGGGATGGCAACTCAATTCATATAACCCGTCGGGAATTTCCCGAAGAATCTGCTCGAGGGCAGAGCGACTTAAGGAACCGCCAGCCTCAAATCCATACATACCATCCGCCATTCGAAGGCTGGGCGGATTGTGCGATCTTCGCACCCACAGGCACGCCATATTCAAACCCACTCGCCGGAACCATTGTCCGGTTCGAACGCCGGGCAATTTTCGCCAAGGGCCAGCAGAGTTGCGAATCCAGACGTGATCCATCCCACGGGTCAGGCGGGTCACGATTTGGAAAACAGGCGGGAACATGTGGAGGTGCTGGTGGCTGTCGAGGTGGCAGAGCCTCAGTCCCGTCTGTTGAAAGCGCGCAATTTGAGCCGCGATTTCGCGCTCGACTTCATCCCAGCTTATCCGCCCGAGCAGCGCGCGTTTGAAGAATTCGCCCTTTGTGCCGGGAAGACGTCTCGTTTTATCGACAAGGGTCGGGAGCGCCTCGGGCGGCAGCACGGCTTGCTCTTCCACCAGCGCCAAATGCAGGCCAACATTCAGTGCCGGCAAATCTCGCGCCAGCGCGACGGCATCCTCGAACGCGCTCCCGGTCACGAGTAGCGAGGCACTCGTCACGATTCCGTGTTGAAACGCGCGCACAATCCCGCGGTTGACGCCCGGCGTCAATCCGAAATCGTCGGCGTTTACAATCAGCCGCTTCAAAACGCAGAAACTCGGAACGTTCGGATCTCTCGTCGCATCTTCATCCGGAAAGCAACCAGTTCCCGGATCATCTTGATAATCACATCCGGGCTGGCCAGGGTTGAGGTGCCCCGATTTCGGGGAAAATAATCCACTCCAAATTGGGTGATCTTGAACCCGTGCAACTTGCTTTTGATGAGCAGTTCCGCGTCAATGAACGAACCCTCCGACTCCAATACAACGTTATCCAGCATCTGTCGCTTAAATAATTTGAACGAGAAATTGATGTCTTTCACCCGGACCGGAAAGAGGAAGCGGATGAGAAGATTGTAAACCACGGAATATAGAGTGCGGAGGAATCCTTCCGCGGTGCGGTCGAATCGAAAAGCTGAAACGATATCAGACTTTGTGAACTCCATGATACGCACTGCTCGGGCCAGCTCGAGGAGATCCACCGGCAAATCCGAATCACAGTAAAAGATCAGTTCCTTCGTCGCGTTGCTGAATCCCGTGCGGAGCGCGCCTCCCAGCTTCAAATTCTGTTGGTGGTGAAACACCTTTACGCAACTGTTTGATTGGGCTAACGCATCGGCGATTTCCGGGGATCGATCCGTGCTGGCATCATTGACGATGAGAATCTCGTAACCGGAGGTAATCTCGGCCAGGACTGCCGCCGCGAAATGCACAGCGCGCTCGATATTCTCTTCCTCGTTGAACATGGGATACACCAGCGAGATGCTCGGCCGCCATGTCGCCGCGGGCGTTGTTTCCAATCCCGTGTTAGAGCCGACGATAGATTGTTGCGCCATTGATCACAGCTTCCGCACGATATCCTGCAAGGTATGCCCGGAGCGCAGGATATCGGGTCATGGGATGCGCCCGCCACTCCGGATTCCAAGTCGACGTGTCGATAATGAGCACTGGGGGATGCGCTTCCCAGTCCGCTTTGAACATCTCCCAGCTTCCCGGAATCACGCTCTCCCCGCGCGCTTTGATCTCGCTGGGCCGCTTGGCATAAGCGCCGACGAGATGTGTGCAGCTAACGAAGCGGGTCGCAAGGCGACGTCCGGAGAAACTGTAGAGTCTCGGGTAACTCCCCCAGACAAAGATGCGATCGGTCGGGCTTGTCTGTTTGACGATCTCTTGGACAATCGGAAGAAAATCAAGCGTCTGCTTAGGCAGCCAGAACGCCATGCTTAGATAAACGATCGCCGGCACGGCCGCTGCGCCAATGACACCTATTCGTACCAATGCCCAGTGGGGTTGAGGAGAGCGCCGGTTTTGCGCAATAAAGCGCGAGAACGCCATACCGGCGAGAATCGACAGAGGCGGAAGTACTGGCAGATGATAGTGCCCTGGAAACCGCCACCCAATAAAGATTGTCAGATAGGTGACGCCCAGCCACAAAATGAGCAGCACCGCTGGAAGAGACCCGGTCCTTGTGTGTCGTAATGATTTCCAACTCCAAATCACCTGGCGGATGCCAAAGTACCACAACAAGCCCCAGGACAATATCACGCCCAGGTGGATCGTGACGATATGTTTCAGGACAAACGGGAGTGTTGTTTCGGACTCGACGTAGCGAATCGCAAACACCCAAGCCCAAAGATACGCGTCGTGGAGGTTGCCTTGCGACTGATAATATAGGGCGAGCCCCGCGATGGGGGCGACGAATCCGGCGACGATGCCGCTTCCTGCTCGCACCACGCTTGCCAATGACTGAGTGCGGAGAAACAGCCAGGCGTAGACGAGACATGCCAGCATCACGCCCACGTTCACGGCCGAAGGCTGCCGGAGCAGTGTTGCCGCCCCAACAAGCGTGCCGCTGAGGAACATCCAGCCCCAGCCCGCCTGTTTTTCGCCCTGCAGGAATGCAAGAACGCTGAGCGCCAAAAGGAGAGACGCGAAAATCTCGGTGTTGGGCGCGAGCGTGTCGCTCGGTAGGTAGGCGTGGACAAACACTGCGTATCCAATGCCACTCCATGCACCTGCCCATTCGTCAGCCCCACGCGCGCCAATCCGTCGTACCACCAGGGCCGTGGCTGCGACGACAATAATGGCGAGAATGTGCACCGCCCGGAGGTTGTTCTTGCCTGCCACGCGAAAAACGCCGGCGAAAATATAATATATCCCCGGCGGCTTTGTATCCACGGCAGTGTGGTAAACCGCTCCGCCATCCAAAATATCGCTGGCGATCGTACTATAATAGTCCTCATCGGTGAGGCCGACATGGCAGAGCGAGGGCAAAAGCGTGGGCGCGCGCAGGATGACAACCAGCGCGATGATAACAACGGTGATCCAGCGAGATTCGCGGCGGGTCATCGGGTGATCTTTGATTTCAGTACGGCTTCCCTTCGAGTGGTCGCCAGACGTACGGCCGAAAAGCCCATCGCGAATATAGAAATGGCTCGCATCAAAGAGATTCATTCCTTAGCAATGTATGACCGCGACCTAAGTCGCCTCAGTCAGTTTTTCTCACGCGCTCAGTCCCCGTAAGTCCTCTTTGTTTTTGCCAATTGTACCACGAATCGTCTTTTGCAAGTGCAATCGGTGTTGCTCGCCCCGGTTCCCGTGGCAGCTCCGGGCACGTTCGTGACCTCAGCTTCTGGGCCACGGATTTCATCGCTGCGAGCGCGTTCGTCCGAGCCCTTTTTGTCATTTGGAAATCGAGCAGCATCTGGTAAAGTCAGCTCCATTCGACTGAATCATTTGAGCTTGAAAACGCTCAATCCGACTCTGATCTCTTTCCCCGGAACCTGCCCAAAAGCCGTTGTCAACGAAAGACATCCCTCTGATATAAATGCGCCTGACACGAATGAGCAATTACGCTGATCTCAAGAATCATTTGGCCGCCTCACCGAAAACTTGGCTTGTAACTGGCGTAGCAGGATTCATTGGATCCAATCTTCTGGAAACCCTGCTTACGCTAGATCAACGAGTTGTTGGGCTAGATGACTTCTCGACCGGAAAACGACGCAATTTGGAAGATGTCCAACAATTGTGTGGGTCTGCTCGATGGCTTAAGTTTCGACTTATCGAGGGTACGACTGGCGATTTAGAAACCTGTCGGTCTGTCTGTCGAGATGTTGATTATGTTCTTCACCACGCGGCTGTTGCTTCGGTAGCACGTTCACTTAAGGATCCGATTGGTACAAACGAGAGCAACGTCAACGGCTTTCTAAACATGCTGGTTGCTGCGCGCGATGCGGGGGTACGACGATTTGTTTATGCAACTAGTAGTTCGGCTTATGGCGACGATCCCGCTCATCTAAAAACAGAATGCACGGTTGGTCGGCCGCTCTCTCCGTACGCAGTAACGAAGTATGCGGGCGAACTCTATGCGCACGTCTTTGCCCAGTGTTATGGATTCGAAACAATCGGTCTTCGGTACTTCAATGTTTTTGGACCGCGTCAGGATCCAGAAGGGGATTACGCTGCTGTCATTCCAAAGTGGATCGCAGCGCTGATAAACCGCGAACCGGTTTTTTTGAATGGGAACGGCGATACCAGCCGCGACTTCATATTCGTCCCGGACGCAGTCCAGGCGAATTTGCTCGCTGCCACGACTGCTAAATCCGAAGCGGTCAATCAGCTTTATAATGTTGCGCTGAATAGAGGAACAACCCTGATTGAGCTATTTTCCATCTTAAAGGTGCTGCTGCTCCAGAGTGGACATGATGTGGGAGCTTGTGAGCCCGTATACCGGGAGTTTCAAAGCGGAGACATTTGGCAGTCTCAAGCAGACATCACAAAAATCTCGGAATTGCTCGGCTTTGCACCCGCATATAATGTCCGCGAAGGGCTGGCTAAAACACTACCTTGGTACCTAAAAACAGCCGGGCGAGTGTCACGATCTTTTAGTATGATCGCGCACGGAATCGCCGCGCAATAAAGCAGCGCGATTCGGCATGTGTTTTGGCATAAGCGCGATTGCTTCGCAGGCAACTTGTCGTAGGCTGCAGATTCGTTCATCATCGCATGAAGCTTCTTGGTAAAATCGCCCGCGAATTTTCGGGCTACAACATTTTGGAATCAGGTAAGCGGCTCCTGGACCGCAAACCGCTGCAATGCAGCCTTTACGTCACGGACCGGTGCAACCTCGATTGTGCGTATTGCACTGAGTACGACAACAGCCGGCCGCATCCCAGCCTGGACGATTTGAAAAAATGGGTGCGGAAGATTCGCGAGCTTGGCACCATGCGCATTGCTCTCGTCGGTGGCGAGCCGCTCACGCATCCAAACATTGTCGAACTCGTTCGCTATTGTCGGGAGCTCGGCTTTGCGACCAGTTTGACCACCAACGGTTTCCTCCTGACGCGTGACCTCGTTGCACAACTCGAAGATGCCGGCTTGCAAGTCATCCAGATCAGCGTTGACCGGATGACACCGAGCCCAATTACAAAGAAGTCCTTCAAGACGATCTTGCCGAAGCTTGATTATTTCCGTGATTCAAAAATCTGCCTGCATATCACCGGAGTGATTTGTGCCGATACTTTGCCCGAATCGCGGGCAGTACTCGAGACCGGTTTGGCGCGCGGAATTCCGACTGAAGTTCGCCTCGTGCATGCAGACCCATTGAATCGGTTTCGCGTGGAGCGGGGGCCCCGCGAAGAGCTCGAGCGTTTTATCGATTCGATGATCGAGCGAAAACGTCGCGGGGGAAAGATCCACACGAGCGAGGCCATCCTCAAGTATCAACGCAGTCTTCTCCGGGGCGAGCACGTCGAGTGGACCTGTATGGCCGGCTACAAATTATTCTTCGTCTCCGCGCAGGGAAAATTTTGGATTTGCAGCATGGTGCACACCGACAAGCACATCATGGATGTTACGCTGGACGACCTCTACGCGAACTATCGCAAAAAGTCGTGTCAGGAAGGATGCGGCGTTTATTGTGCTGTGAACGCTTCGCTTCTCGTCGACAAGCCAATCGCTGTGCTCGGCAAGGAAATTCTCGCGCGCGCCAAACGTTTGCCATCGATCGTGTCTCGATCTTCAGATTCGCAAATCAATAACTCGACGCGCGGAGGCGTTACAAATCCAAATGGCGCGCACAAGATGAACGGCAGCACTGAAGGCGGCCCATCCGCAGATGAAGGCGTAACTTTGCGGGAAAGTGCCTGACAAAAAGCCGCACGCCAGCATCCAAACGTAAACGTTTCTTCGAGCCGCAATCAGCCGGAAAGCTCGGTCGAATGGCGTAACGTCATCGAGCAGGCGGCCTTTCGCGATCTTCACCCGGCGTTTCGCGAATTCATCCAACAAG
Organism: Verrucomicrobiota bacterium; assembly: GCA_003219335.1. Taxonomy (GTDB): domain Bacteria; phylum Verrucomicrobiota; class Verrucomicrobiia; order Chthoniobacterales; family UBA10450; genus Udaeobacter. The sequence goes on from QHOF01000070.1 coordinate 17,945, forward strand.
TGCGATGCGACGAGCAAAGCCAAAAGATAGAACACGTTTGGAAGCTGGTTGCTTTGCCACAAATGAAAAGCGATAGCCGCCCACCACGAATTCTCGATCAAGTAATCGAGATGATGTTCCCATTTGCCGCGCTCGGTCGTTTCAATTTTGACGCGAGACTGCTTCCCATCCAAGCCATCGACGATACCAAAAATGAGAGCACCGAGGATTCCGAGACCGACCTGGCCAACTGTAAAGGCCGCGGTCGCGCTGCATCCGATTACGAGGCCTGCAATCGTAATTTGGTTTGGCGTGATTCGCGTCTTGCAAAGAAGTGAGATGACTCCGGTTTCGATCGGCCCATGCAAATAAGCCGGCAAGTCGAGCGCTCCCTTTTGCGCCGAATCGAGACTAATACGCTCGGCCAGACGACGGTCATGCTCCAGCGGCACCCGGAAGCAGAGTGGCCGCACGTGCCGACGCATGCTGACGATGTAATCATCTACCTTTGCAGCATCCACCGTATCGATTCTGCCGTGGTCGGTCTTCCTTGTGAGTTCGTTCAAAAAGGGCGTTGTGGGGGAAAGAGCCAAAAGAAAATCCCTCGTGATCAATGCTGGGCCGCTTCGAATTAAAGTCCGCGCGAATTCCGGTGGATTGGAATCGACAAGCGCGGCCGGTGAATTCTTAGGGCAGAGCGCGGCGAGGAGTCGTGCGTCACAATAGATATTTGCCGGAACTATTAAGAAGCAATCAGCCGGGCTTTGTTCTAAAAGCCATTCGGCAGTAAGAGGTTTAGTTGCGCTCGAAACAAGATCCGCAGTTATGTGTTCCCGCGGCCACGAGCGCTTGGCTAATTCGGCTCCGACGATTTCCGGCGTGGTCGAAAAAACAATCGCACGTCGAAATCCGAGTCGCTGCAAAATGCGGAGCAAACGTTCGAGCAAGTTGACACCGCACAATTCAATCAATGCCCTGGGTGCATCGGCGATCAAGATTGGGAGAATGTTCTCCATCGTCTACGAGATTAACGGTGGAGTCTGTGCAGTGCCAACTGTCGGTGATTATTAAATCGAGGCTTGCCTCTGCAATTTGTTGATCTGCTCAAAATCGAGCTTTACGCGGACCGCGGATGGCTGGCGACGATGCAGCCGTCTTTCATCTCATGGATCCAATCGCACGCTTCAGCGATGACAGGATTATGCGTCGCCAGAAGCAGAGCTTTCCCGCCCTGTTGCACGATTTTCTGCAGCAGCTCAAAAGCGCGCTCGGAATTGGCAGTGTCGAGGTTGCCGGTGGGCTCGTCGGCCAGAATGACTTTTGGATCGTTGGCCAGCGCGCGCGCGATAGCCACGCGTTGTTGTTCGCCTCCGGAGAGATGACGGCTGGGTCTCCGCAATTTGTCTCCCAATCCAACCGCTCCCAGCAAACCGGCAGCGCGTTCGCGCATGTCGCCATCGGAAAGTTGCCCCAGTTTGCGCATCGGGATCATCACGTTTTCCTGGGCGGTGAAATCCTCCATCAGAAAATGGAATTGAAAGATGAAGCCGATGAATTTGCTCCGTTTGTACGCGAGTTCGTCATCGCTCAGTTGCGAGACTGGCTCCGATTCGATTGAAACGCGCCCCGCATCCGGCAGATCGAGCAACCCCAGAATGTAGAGCAACGAACTTTTGCCGCAGCCGGACGGACCAACAACTGCGTGAATGCTGCCGGGCTCGATCTCCAGCGACACGCCGTGCAGCGCGTGCACCCGTTCCTCCTCTTCGCCCAAATAACGCTCGATCCCTTCGCAGCTGAGGCAGGCGTCCGACTTCATCTGGAGCCTCGTATCGTGACCACCGGCGGCAACTCAGCGGCACGGCGCGCCGGGACGTAGCTCGCAATGAAAACAGCCAGGATCGCAAGCAACGTCGCAAACACATAGTGTCTCCAATCCCATGTCACTAGAAAGTAGTTCGTGTAAAGCAGCCCGCGGAGCCGAATGGGAATGTGTGACACGCCCCAGGTCATCAACGCACCCAGCAGGCAGCCAAGCAACGATCCTGCCAGAGCGATCAACGCACCTTGCCAGAGAAAAATCGCGGAAATGTCGATCCGCCGGTAACCCATCGAACGCAAAATCGCGATCTCCTTTATTTTCGCCAGCACCGACATGGTCAGCACATTGAAAATACCGAAGCCGGCGAGCAGGATGATGAGCGAGACGGTAATCGCGATCGACATTCTCAGGGTCAGAAAGAGTTGCAGCGTGCTTTCCTCGCGTTCCTGCCAGCTCAAGGCGTCGTGTTGAAAGAGCGTCTCAAAACGACTGGCCAGCGTCGGCGCACGATTCGGGTCTCGCAATTTATAGATGATCATCGTTGCGCCGGAAGGTTGTTGCAGTAAAGCCTGCGCGACCTTGGCGTGCGAATAAACCCGGGTTGAATCAATCGATCCGATGCCTGTGCGCGCGATCGCGGCGACGCTGAATCGCCAGTACTCGCCGTTAGGCGCGAGCAATTGCACGGTGTTGCCGACACCGGCCTGAAGTAGATCTGCCAGGCGCGAA
>QHOF01000128.1 GCA_003219335.1 Verrucomicrobiota bacterium
AATTTGCAGCGGAGCAGGGGATCACAGAAGAAGCAGCAATTGAAGAGGGACTGAAACAGAAGGCAACGGAGTTCACAAAATCCGGCGCAGAGATTTACGCGAATGGGTAGCGCACGCGTCTCGCGTGCTGGTCGCGGTGCCTCGTCGTGACATACTCTTGAAATTCTCCGATGCCTGCTTCCCACCCGACCATTTACATCATCGCCGGCTGCAATGGCGCCGGCAAAACAACGTTCGCCAAGGAATTTCTGCCCAGCATCGGCGTAATTCGTTTCTTGAACGCCGCCGAGATCGCGCGCGGATTATCTCCGCTTGGTCCAGAAGCAGTTGCGTTCAAGGGGAGCGCGCGCGACTCGCGTGCTGGTTTCGGCGGCTCGCCGGAACGAACTTTTATTTCTGATTCGAGCAAACACAGCCGTTGTGAAAATTGTCCTTCTTTCCATGAAGAAAAATCCGCACAGACTTAAGCCAACTCGCGAAAAAGAAATGCCAAAATGGGTTCGCATCGCATCGCAAGCACACCGCCGTGCGACGCGTAAAAAACGGGCCGAACTTCGCCGCCGCGGATTGCCGATGATCATCTGGAAAGACGGCAAGGCTCGCGAAGTTCCTGCGTAATGTCTGGGTAGCGGTCGCCGCGGCGGCCTGGCGACTCCGAAAGCTTTCGCGAGTCGCGAACTTTATTGGTTGCTGCTATTACGAGTCGCTGACACTAATGGCGAATGCCCGCCGCGGAACCAACAATCTACATCATCGCTGGCTGCAACGGTGCAGGGAAAACAACCTTCGCCAAAGAATTTTTGCCACGTATCGGCGTGATCCGCTTCTTGAACGCGGATGAAATCGCGCGCGGATTATGGCCGCTGGGACCGGAAGCGGTTAGCATTCAAGGGGAACACACAGCCTGCCCGCCGGTGTGCGGGCGACTCGGGTGCTGGTTTCGGCTTTTAGCCGAGACGGACTTTCGACTTACTGAGAATTATGCGGATGAAAATGTGGTGGGCATTGTTTTGAGGCAACTCACTCGTTTCGATTGTCCGAAATATCTTGCCTGCCAGATCACAACTTGGGATGCTCCTTTGGCTCCTCGCGACCATGGATACGACGCTGGCCTTGTTTATCTATAAGTTGGTCTGCATTGGTAGCGGCCTGCTGGTCTGCTATTTTGGTTTTAGACTTTTTGTCCTCGGAATTTTTACGGGTGCGGGTGATCTCAGCAGCCAGTTTCAAAGTACGAAACTAGTCTTAAAGAAGGCGGCACCTGGAACTTTTTTCGCGCTCTTCGGTGCCGCTGTCATCGGCGTGAGCCTGTGGAAAGGCCTACAGTTCGACGCCCGATCGCAGCCGCTTGCTCAAAACGAAACAAAAACTTACTCAGAAACGAGGTCGCAGGGTTTTGGTGACGCGACGACCAGTGCGGCGAGCGATAAACTGGAGGCAACCCGGGCTGAGGCACGAACAACTATTTTTGAATTGAACACCTTGCGGACTCAGCTTCCGGCAGATTTTCCCAAGAACAAACTGGTCGATCTGCAAACGGCGATACGCGATGGCAAGCTCGCCTTGCTTTATTCGGTCTGGAGCAAGGAATGGGGCGACTACTCCCAATTCAAAGAATGGATTATCAACGGCGAACAACAACCCGCGCCAGCCGGCTTCGGACCGGAGAGTGTCGAACTTTTCCATCATGGAGAAAAGAAATAGAGCGATCAGCGCTTTTTATCTTTTGTTCTTCAGTGCGTGGATGTCATGCGGCGTGGCGCACGCCGGAAATTGGAGCGGATTCTACGATAAAAAGACGCTCACTTACTGGGGCGAACAAATGCCTCCCGGTATTAATGAGAATCTTCACGAGGTCGTTTGGCCGAAGCTAACGCAGGAAGAGAAGGAGGCGCTCGCTGGCGCGGTCTTGTCGTTTCCGCCGGAAGATTCTAAGCACCCGATGAATTTTTATGCGCAAGCGAACGGACAGCGCAAAACAATCGTGATGCCTATCTCGTCGCTACGATTCTATGGCGACCTGGCCATGGCTTATGCCTGGTTGAACACAAACAAGTACAGCCTCGATCCAGTTACCGATTACCTCGCGATGCTGAAATATCAGTGGCCGGCCAAGCTGGCGACAAAACCCTACCGGCCGCTGGAAGTTCTCGGGATCCCAGCGAGCGCGCGTGAGGACTCTCATGTGTACAATGTGTTTCAACGAGCTTTTGGAACTTGCGTCGTGTTCGTCATGGCACATGAGCTCGGGCATCTTTACTACGGTCATCCGTCTTACGATACCGTCAGCGCGGAAGTCGCACGCGCCAATGAAGAACAAGCGGATCAATTCGCGCTGGAAATCATGCGTCGAATCGGCGAAGCTTTGGGAATGCCGCTCTTTTTCACAATCCTGGCTCATCTGGAACCGTACAGTGGCGACGTGGGTTATCTCGAGAATCGCGCGCGTAGTACGCATCCGGTCACGGCCGGCAGAATCCGGGCAATCGCGCGCGCGCTGGAAAAAAGTAGCGAAGATTATTCCAGAACCGGCGCAAATCCCGCCAGAAAAAGCTTGGAGATAAGAAATGTGGCTACGCAATTGGACGTCATCGCGGTCAATTTGGAAGACAAAGGCGTTCAGGAATTGCTCAGGCAAAAGGGGTTGAGCGCGCAACCGGAGTTGCTCGGGCCACGCAGACCGGGAGAGATTTCTTCAATGGCCGCCGGAGAATCAACGGACTCTCACGTTTTGTTCACCGGAGCGTATCAAGGCGATTGGATCGATGCGAAAGGCACTTCGTTACCGGGGGAATTGATATTGAAGCGGCAAGGTGAGAATGTCACCGGCACTTATTCTTTTGGCGTTGGCACCGTCACGCTCAAAGGCGTGATCGACGGCGAGCAGCTCTACTACAATTGGAAATGGGGAACCGATTATTTCGGCAAAGGCGTGTTACGAGCTGCGACTCCGGCTGGCGAGGAACTTTCGGGCACGTGGGGATACACGAAAGCTGACAAGGGTGCCGGGACATGGAAGCTTCGCCGTAAAGGTCGCTAAGCGATAGGTGCGTGGCGCAGATCAATTGTTTATCATGACCAGCGAGAATTCGAAAAAAATGATAGCCCGCATTTTTTTAGCGCCGTAACTTCTTGTCCCGCCGTAGCGCAGCGAAGGAGGATGGCGAAGAAGGCTCAAGTTTACAAGACACACTCATGAGCACGCGTGACTTGATTGATAAAGAGGTCGCCTCGTTGCCTGAAGATTTGCAGCGAAGAGTTTATGATTTCGTGATGCGCCTGAAGCAGTACGCGCGCGATGAGTCGTTTAATGCCGCTCTTCGATTGCACTGTGATGCCGACGTCTCGCCGCACGTGTGCGCCACTTGAGACGAGTCCAAACAAAGGAGGCTAGTGATGGACAGCCGCTACGACCAACCCCACCCACCGCCCCAGTCGCACGCTCAGGCGACGAACGCATTCGCGGGGCCGTTTTTCCTCGAGCTCCAGTTGGACGCGGCGAAATTCTGCAAGCTCATCGCGAACCGCCTGCGCATCGAGCCGATCTGCGTGCCGCAGGCGCTCGTAAGCCCGCTGACGGGCGAGCCCGTATTCGTGGTCGACCACGTTGCCTTCCCGGAAGGCGTCAAGCTCCAGTGGAGTCCCCAGCCGGACGGCCCGCCGCAGCTTGAGTTGGGCGTTCCGCTGCGCGTGCATCTGCTCGACTACGAGAGCAACACGCGCTTCCCGATCTCATTCGACGCCTTCTTTCGCCTAACGACCCAAGGGCCAAAGGTGTGCGCGGCCTTCCGCGGGACGGATCTGCCCCATGAGTTCGCTGCCTATGGCGACCTCCTCACCAGCGTGCTCGGAGGGATCGATCTGTGCGGAACGCTGGATCTCGAGCCCCTGCTGCGCTTCATGGGTGGCGGCGCCACGGTGGCCAAGGCGCACATCGACGCAACGGGCGGTTTGACGGTCGTCATCCTGCGCCTCCTCGTCGGCGACCCGGGCGCGGGAACCACGGGCTGGGCGAAATTCCGGGATTCACCCATCCTGCCGGTGTTCGCGGCCAAGGAGGATTGGGCGTTGCTGGTGGATGCCGATCTCCTGGTCGCCACGGCGATTCAGCAAATAACCGACGGCTTCGCCAGCCAGGATAACATTTCGCTCGACCAAAGCCCCGCGGGTTCCTGGTCACCCGCGCCGACCGTGATCTATGTGGTGGACCCGGTGTTCGTGTCGGGGGTCGGTTACGTCGGGGGCAAGACGAAGACGCTGTTCGGTGCGATCACGCTCAGGATCGAAGGGACGTCGCACAAAGTATGCGACGTGGGCTTCGACGCCTCCATGATCGTGGGCCTCGAGGTGAGCGAGCCTAATGTGGTGAAGATGACCACACGGATCGATTGGTCTCCGAACTATTGGGACGCGTTCTGGTGCTTTGGACCCGTCGGCGGCCTGCTGTTAGGCGGACTGACCGAGATCTATGCGCTGGCGAAAACCCCCGACTTCGCGACTCCCGCGCTGTGCACCCGGACCACGGACCATCTGATCGAGTGCGAGTACCCAGTCGAGCTTCCGCCGCTCGATTTCGGCGCTCCTTCCCGGTTGGCTACCTTCACGCTGACCTCTTACCGCCCTACGACGAAGGCCGTGGTGCTCGCGGGGACCTTGAGCCTTGTCGCCGTGACTGAGGCTGAGCTCTCGCTCCAACACTCGCCACTGGCTTGGGACGTCCAAGGCTCCTGCGATCAATTCTTCATCGGAGCGCGGGCGAGCGTCATCATCGCGTCCGTCCCGCCGCTGCACACCACGTCATGCCGCATCGAAGTGATCGACGACGAGCTTGGGTTCTTCGCCCCGCGGATGGTGGTGGAGCCTTCAAATTCGCATCTCCTTCCCCGGACCGTCACTTTCACCTTCGAACTCGACTCCGTGTCGCCAGATGATCCCTACTGGAGCGCTCCCTATCCCTTGCACTTGCTCGTGCAGACGACGGCGGGCTCATCTGTCGTTCACCTCGGCCTGCTGCACCGGCAGCCAGAGGGAGCGAAGCTCACGGCCCTCCAACTGCGCGCTGCATCTCTACAGGCGAATTGCACGCAGGCCTCCAATGAACTTTTCGGTCCCAAGAGCAGCTTCGACCTGCACTGGCTTGTCGATCCCGCGCCCGACGGCATCACCTTGTGGAACGGAGCGATCACCCACGCCACGCCGGGCTCGATCTTCGAACTGGTCGACAACAAAGGCCGGGTGCTCGGCTCCGCTCCGGTGGGGCTAAATGGTAGCGCGCGGCTTGCGGCGCACTTGGACGGCTCGGCCGCGCGTCCCGTCCAAATCGTCCGACGCGCGAACGCCACGACCGCTGGTCGCACGGACGCAGTCAATGCGCAGAAGGCTGTCCTGACGCAGCGGCAGCGGCGCCTGGCCGCACGCGGCCTCGTGCGGCTTGCCGGCTCGTGCCGATCAGCGCAACTCGAACTCGTTGATCGCATGATCGTGCTAACTGCCGTCACGACGCGCGGCGTGGAATTTCACGACGTCTCGGCACCCGACCGCCCCCGTGTTTTGTCGCGCGTCGCGGCGACTGGGGTACGGGGAGCGCTGGCCTGGGGCCGCGGCATCCTGTACTGGGGCGAGGGTGGCGTTTGGTGCTCACCGCACGGAGCCCGAATCGAACAAGCGGTGATGGCCGCGGAGCGTCGTGGCGATCTCCTCGTGCTCCTCACCGCGCGCGGAGTGTCGGTCCACGACCGGGATCTCCATCCCATCGGCGGTTTGGACCTGGAGCACACCGGACACATGATGCGGGCAGGACATCTTCTCGCGATCAGCACCTCCTCGGGCCTGACGGTTCTCGACACGACCGTAGCGGAACGGCCGGCGATAGCCGGGTCGCTTGAGCTTCCCTCCGTCACAGGGCTCAGGAAGGGAACAACCGCTGACGCAACGGCGACCGTGATCGCGCTGCACGAACGCGGCGCCACTCTAGTGGAAGCGGGCACGCCCCCGCGGGTGCTGGCCCGCTACGACCGCCCACCCTGGGCGGCACGGGCATGCGTTGCCGGCCCTGTCTGGGCCCGTGTCGCGGATGACTGCCTGACGGTGAGCCTCTACACGGTGGTCAAGGTGATCGCAGGCGCTCCCGTTCCCGCGACCGCGGGCGGCTGAGAGGACTGGGGGTGCGCCTCGCTAGCGAGCAGCGATTTTGAACGCGGCCAGCTCGGTCAGCCAGGCTTCATTCGTCCGCACCGACTCTTCACAGTTGAATGGAGCCAATGCGAATTGAGCGACATAGATGGGCGAGCCGAGAGGCCGAATGAGGGGGACCGAACGAGTCAACACCACATCATTCTTCACTCAGTTGGAATGGAGCGAATGGGACGAGTGACATAGAAGGTAAAGCTGCGACGGTAGCAGTGAGGAAAGTGTGGGTAACGCCCGAGTTTCAAAAGTGACCGCCGACAAATTCGACGAGGTCTTTAGGCGCGTGCGCGGACTCTTCGTAGACTGATCTTTCACCCCGGCGGTCGCAGAGATCACAGAGTCCGTTCTGCCGCAGCGGAATTCTGGGGAGCGCGCGCGTCTCGCGTGCTGGCGATGGTGTCCTCGCCATCGCGAACTTTATCTCTGCTCCGTCTCTGTGACCACTCGGCTGTAGCAACGACGCGGCTAACATCGCAGGCGCGGCTTGACATTACCCGGCGCGTCGAGCGACATAGGAGCGCATGATGAATCGAGCCAACGGGAGTTGAGCGAGATAGATGGGAAAGCTGAAGAGCCGAATGAACGGGAGTGAATGAGTCAATGGAGCCGACTGGGATGAGGCGACATAGACGGTCAAGCTCGCGAGGTAGCGAGCGAAGATGATGAGCATCAGCTTCGTCAAATCTCGCCTTTTCTCCCAGGTCCCGGAGGGAACGGCTGCACTGTTCTTCATTCAGATCTTCGCGACGCTCGGCTTCGCCGTCCTCTACTCGACCCTGGTCCTCTACGCGACGAAGCACCTGCAGCTCAGCGTGAAAGCGGCCACCACGTTGATGGGTGTGTTTGGGGCCTTCAATTACGGCCTGCACCTCTTCGGCGGTTACCTGGGCGGCCGCTTCCTTTCGAACCGCAA